>NZ_JCAFSV010000009.1:0-243312 GCF_059369595.1 Stenotrophomonas sp. YJH_SMC_25
CGGCCGCTGGCCGGCAACCCCATGACGTCGGAACGTTTCCGTATCTGCCGGCCAGCGGCCGGCACTACCAACCACCGGCTTCGGCAATTCCCCACACGGTAGTGCCGGCCGCTGGCCGGCAACCCCATGACGTCGGAACGATTCCGTACCTGCCGGCCAGCGGCCGGCACGACCAACCACCGGCTTCGGCAATTCCCGACCCGGGTAGTGCCGGCCGCTGGCCGGCAACCTCATGACGTCGGAACGTTTCCGTATCTGCCGGCCAGCGGCCGGCACTACCAACCGCCGGCTCCGGCAATTCCCCTCACGGTAGTGCCGGCCGCTGGCCGGCAACCTCATGACGTCGGAACGTTTCCGCATCTGCCGCCCAGCGGCCGGCACGACCGGGCTTTATTCTTCCTCTTCCGGCACGTCCTGCGGGTTCAACGTCTTGCTCGCCCGCTTCGGCGCGGTGAACGGCGTCGGCGTCGGCACGCCCTGGCCGGAGTTGCCGAACACCATCTTGGCGCCGGCATTCAAGCCACCACCGGCAATCTCCAGCTCGAAGCGCTCGGCATCGCGGCGACGGATCTGCTCGGCAATCTCCACCGCGTCGTCCTCGTCCGCACCCAGTTCCACCAGCGCGGCCTGGCCGAACAACACCGCCGATTCAAACGTCTCGCGGATCTGGAAATCAACACCAGCATGGATCAGCCGCAGCGAATGCTCGCGGTCGAACGAGCGCACCATCAGCTTGGCCTGCGGGAACTCGTGCGACACCAGTTCGACGATGCGGTCGGCGGCCTCGGCCCTGTCCACGCAGACCGCAATCGCACGTGCGGTGGCCGCGCCGGAGGCATGCAGCACATCCAGTCGCGTACCGTCGCCGTAGTAGATCTTGAAACCGAAGCGCGCGGCGCTCTGGATCATCTCCACGTCGTTGTCGATGATGGTCACGTCCACGTCGCGCGCCAGCAGCGACTGGCTGGCGACCTGGCCGAAGCGGCCGAAGCCGATCAGCAGCACACTGCCGGACAGGCCCTCGGCCTCGTCCACGCCGTCCATGTTCACCGTCGGCTTCGGTGCGATGCGCTTGTAGACCAGCACCACCAGCGGGGTCAGCGCCATCGACAGCACCACCACGGCGGTGAAATTGGCATTGATCTCCAGATTGATCACGCCGGCCGATGCGGCGGCAGAGAACAGCACGAAGGCGAACTCGCCGCCCTGCGCCATCAGCACGCCGCGATCCAGCGCCTGCGCGTGGTCGCTGCCCATGATGCGCGCGACCACGTAGATGCACAGCGCCTTGGCTGCCATCAACGCCAGCACCAGGCCGAGGATCAGCTGCCAGTTGCCAGCCACCACGCCCAGGTCCAGCGCCATGCCCACGCTGAGGAAGAACAGGCCCAGCAGGATGCCGCGGAACGGTTCGATGTCCGCTTCGATCTGGTGACGGAAGGTCGATTCGCTCAGCAGCACGCCGGCCAGGAACGCGCCCATCGCCATCGACAGGCCGGACAGCTGCATCAGCAGCGCCGCACCCAGCACCACCAGCAGCGCGGCGGCGGTCATCACCTCGCGCGCCTTCGACTCGGCCAGCACGCGGAACAGTGGGTTGAGCAGGAAGCGGCCGACCAGCACCAGGCCGACGATGGCACCCACACCGATCGCCACCGACAGCCAACGCGAACCCTCGCCATCGGCGCTGCCCGCGCTCGGGCCCATCCAGGCCACCAGCGCCAGCAACGGCACGATCAGCAGGTCTTCGAACAGCAGGATGGAGACGATCTTCTGCCCCGACGGCAGCGCGATGTCACCGCGCTCGGCCAGCAGCTGCATCACCACCGCAGTGGAGGTCAGCACGAAGCCGGTGGCGCCGATGAAGGCCACCTGCCACGGCAGGCCGAACAGTTTGGCGATGCTGGTCAGCACCAGCGCACAGGTGACGATCTGCAGCGTGCCCAGCCCGAAGATTTCCTTGCGGAGGCTCCACAGATGCGAGGGCCGCATTTCCAGGCCGATCACGAACAGGAACATCACCACGCCGAGCTCGGCGGTATGCAGGATCGCCTGCGGGTCTGAGAACCAGCCCAGCCCGAACGGTCCGATCGCCAGGCCAGCGGCGAAGTAGCCCAGCACCGAGCCCAGGCCGGCCCGGCGGAACAGGGGCACCATCACCACCGCCGCGCCCAACAGGGCGACGACTTTGACCAGCTCGCTGGTCGCTGCTTCTACCGCCATGCGGTGTGTTCCCCAAGATCCAGAATCGGGTTCAACAATAGAGCAATGCCGATGACGGCAATAGCACGCATGTTGCGCCGGATTGTCTTGGAGGTGGAACGATGCAGGGAGTGACCCCCAGCATCATCCCGAAACCATGCATCCGCATCGGCGGGTGCCACCATGCACCCGCTTCGGTAGGCGCCAACCTTGGTTGGCACGAAAACGCCGACCAAGGTCGGCATCCACCAAGGCATTCCCCGGCCAGCCTCACCCATCCCGGCAGAACGCGGCGTAATCGATATACCCCGGGAATGGCACACCCGGCGCGCACACCGGGCACTGCGGGTCCGGCCGGATGCCGGATCCCGAAACCATGCATCCGCTTCGGTAGGTGCCAACCTTGGTTGGCACGAAAACGCCGACCAAGGTCGGCATCTACCAAGGCATTCCCCGGCCAGCCTCACCCATCCCGGCAGAACGCGGCGTAATCGATATACCCCGGGAATGGCACGCCCGGCGTGCACACCGGGCACTGCGGGTCCGGCCGGATGCCGGTCTCGCGGAAGCGCATGCCCAGCGCATCGAAGCGCAGCAGGCGGCCGACCAGTGGTTCACCGATGCCCAGCAGCAGCTTCAGCACCTCGGTCGCTTGCAGCACGCCGGCCAGGCCAGGCAGCACGCCCAGCACACCGGCCTCGGAGCAGTTCGGCGCGAACTCCGGCGGCGGCGGCTCGGGGAACAGGCAGCGGTAGCACGGCGCCACGCCACGCTGGCGGCCGGCGTCAAACACGCTTACCTGGCCATCAAAGCGCTCGATGGCGGCGTACACCATCGGTATCGCGTGCTTGATGCAGGCGTCGTTGAGCAGGTAGCGCAGCGGGAAGTTGTCCGAGCCGTCCAGCACCACGTCCACGCCGTCCAGCAACGCATCCACGTTCTCGGAGGTGACCCGCTCCGGCACCGCCTCGACCTCGATCGAGGGGTTGAGCGCCAGCAGCCGCTCACGCGCGGAATCGACCTTGAGCTGGCCCACGCTGGCTTCGGTATGCACGATCTGCCGGTGCAGGTTGCTGCGCTCCACGCGATCGTGATCGGCGAAGCGCAGGTGCCCTACCCCGGCGGCGGCCAGGTAGAACCCCGCCGGTGCGCCCAGCCCACCCGCGCCCAGCACCAGCACGCGCGACTGCTGCAGCCGGCGCTGGCCGGCCTCGCCCACCTGCGGCAACAGCAGGTGGCGCGAATAGCGGTCGTAGAAGTCGCGGTCGGCGGCGCTGGCCAGCGGCTGCACCAGCGGCAGCGACTGCTCGCGCCAGGCCACGGTACCGCCCGTCACGGAAGCGACGTTTGTGTAGCCGGCCTGCAGCAGGAACTGCGCGGCATCGGCCGAGCGCTTGCCGCTCTGGCAGATCAGCAGGATCTCCTGGTCGTGCCGCGGCAGGTGTGCGGCCGGGTCGGCCTGCAGTTCGCCCTTGGCCACGCCGCGCGCGCCCTCGGCCATCCCGCCGGCCCGCTCGTGCGCCTCGCGCACATCGATCAGCACCGCGCCATGGGCCAGGCGCTCGCGTGCCTGCGCGGGGGAAAGCTCTTGGATGCTCATGGCGGCATTATCGCGCAGACACCCTCGACGCGCCCTGCCCCGAACATGGCACCATGCGGGCGTTGCCCCTGCATCCCGGAACCGCTGCATGCGCTCTGCCACCGAATTCTGGCGTGACCCGCGCATGCCCTTCGTCGAAAGCCGACGGGCGTGCGACAGCCGCGCCTGCCATCGCCCGCACAGCCATGACACCTTCTCGATCGGCGCCGTGGACGCCGGCAGCAGCCTGTTCACCGGCGCTGCGGCAGGACCGCGCCTGCTGCAGCCCGGCAGTCTGGTCGGCGTACCCGCAGGCCGTGTGCACGCCTGCAACCCCCTGCCCGGCCAGGTCTGGAGCTACCAGATGCTGCATCTGGACCCGCGCTGGATGGCCGAGGTCCGCGCCGAGTATGACGACCTGCCCGAACCCGACTGGCAGCAGGAACCGATCCGGATTTCCAACCATCGCCCGCGCTACCAGCAGTACTGCCAGCTCAACGAGACGCTGTTCTCCGACGATCCAGTCAGCGTCAAGGAAGCGGCCCTGATCGCGTTCGTCGGCGATCTGGATGAACACGATGGTGTTGCCGTCGCCGGCCCGCTTGAAGATGCCGCGTTACAGCAGCGCTTGCAGCCGGTGATGGACGTTCTGCGCCAGCGGCTCGAACACACCCCGGCCCTGCAGGAGCTGGCATCGCTGGCAGGCATGAGCCGCTACCAGCTGATCCGCGCCTTCCGACGCGCCACGGGCCTGACCCCACACGCCTGGCAGATCGACCAGCGCATCCAGGAGGCCCGCCGGCGGCTGTGCGAAGGGCAGGCACTGGCCGTGGTCGCGCATGCGCTGGGCTTTGCCGACCAGAGCCATTTCCAGCGGGTCTTCAAGGCCCACGCCGGTGCGACCCCGGGCCAGTACCGGCGCTGAGCCTGCAATAACGTTCAATACCGTCGCGCGGCGCATCCCCAGACTGGCGCCCCAGCCAGCCGCCGCCGCCGGACCCGATGGAACAGTTCCTGGTCATCGCCACCGTACATTTTCTCGCCCTGCTCTCACCCGGCCCCGACTTCTTCCTCGTTGCACGCACCGCGATCACCTCGGGCTGGCGCACTGCCAGTGGCGCCTGCGCAGGCATCGCCGTCGGCAATGGCGTCTTCATCGTGGCCGCTTTCACCGGAATGGCCATGCTGCGCGCAGGCAGCGCAGGGTTCATTGCGGTGCAGTTGGCGGGCTGCGGGTTCCTGCTGTACCTCGGCACGTTGTTCCTGCGCCATGCGGGTTCGACGACGCTGCAGGCATCTGACGCTGCCCCAGGATCGCCAGCGGGTGGTGCCCACGGATGGTGGAAGGCGGCAGGGCTGGGCGCCCTGTCTGCGCTGCTGAACCCGAAGAATGCGCTGTTCTACGCGACGCTGGCGGCGATGCTCAACGGTCCGCAGGCCGCAACGAAGGTCTTCTATGGCGCGTGGATGTTCGGCATCGTCCTGCTATGGGATCTGCTGGTTGCCGCGCTGGTTGGCCACCCGTGGGTGCTGGGTCGATTCGCGCGTGCCCTGCCGTGGCTGGAACGGGCCGCAGGGCTGCTGATGATTGCGCTGGCGCTATGGATCGCCGTGTCGCTGTGGCTGGGCTGATGCCGGTAATTCGCGCCTGTCGCAATAGCGTTCAATACGGCGCGTCCAGCGCAGCCCACACTCGGCACTTTCTGTAGTTTGGTGGCAGGTTTTCGTGCAGCAGTTCTTCATCGTCGCGGTGCTGTACGGCTTCGCCATGCTCCTGCCTGCGTCGAATCACGCGAAGATCCTGCGCACCGCGATGGGCGCGGGCGGGCACGCCGCCATGGCCGCATCGTTCGGTATCGCCATCGGTGCGGGCACCATCTGCGCCACGGCCTTCGTTGCGGCGGGCATGCTGGGAAACCGCGGCCTGTGGACGCTGGCGATGGAGTGCGCGGGCTGCCTGCTGCTGCTGCGCCTGGCTGGCATGTGCCTGCGCGACGCCGGGCTGACCTCCCTCTCTCCGCTTTCCCTGCAGCTGCCCCGGGGCCTGAAGGCCCGCTCCCGTTGGCCGCACGCCGAGGCTGGATGCCTGTTGGCGCTCGCCAGCATCAACAACTGGACGCTGCAGTTCGCGGTTGCAGCCCTGGTCAGCGGCCTCGTTGCCGACATGGATACAAAGGCCGCCTACGTGGCCTGCCTGGGCGGCGTCGCGCTGTCGCTCGGCCTGCTGATGGCGTGGCTCGGCAGCCATCCGCGCTGGGCACAGGGGTGTTGCCGATTGCTTCCGTGGCTGGAGCATGCCGCGGGCCTGGTGATCGGCGCGGTGTCGGTGGCGTACCTGGCAGGGGTACTGGGTACCACCCTGGTCTGGGCAAGCCTCACGGGGCAGGCGCAGCTGCCCGAATCGATGATGGCCGCGCCCCGCAGCGCCCCATGCGCGTTGCCGCATTGCCGCGCTCGTCGCAACAGTTCGCCATGATCGAGGACTGTAGACGTAGGGGTAGTACCGGCCGCTGGCCGGCAACCTCGTGAACACGCCAGGCATCATCGGGTTGCCGGCCAGCGGCCGGCACGACCACAGACAAGAAAGGCGGCCCTGCGGCCGCCTTCCCGTGAATCACTTGCCCTTGACGTGCTTCATCAAGCGCCGCTTGGCCTTGACCTGCCGCTCGGTGAGGACGTTCTTCTTGCCCTCGTACGGGTTGGTACCCTCGCGGAAGATGAAGCTCACCGGCGTGCCGATCAGCTTGAAGCGCTTGCGGAAGAAGTTCTCCAGGTAGCGCTTGTACGACTCCTGCAGCTCCTTCAGGCGGGTGCCGTGCACGATGAAGGTCGGCGGGTTGGAACCGGCCGGGTGCACGTAGCGCAGCTTGGAGACGTGGCCGCGGATGGTCGGCGGCGGATTGGTCTCGTACGCCACTTCCAGCGCCTTGTTCACTTCGCTGGTGGTGAAGGTCTTGTTCGCCGATTCGTGCGCGCGGTGCACCGCACGGAACAGCTCGCGCAGGCCCGAGCCGTGCTTGGCCGAAATGCGCACCGATTCGGCCCAGGGCACGAAGCCCAGCTTCAGCGACAGCATGGTTTCGGCCTGCTCGCGCTGGTACTCGGTCAGGCCATCCCACTTGTTGATCGCGATCACCAGCGCGCGGCCGGCATCGAGCACGGCACCGAGCACGGTGGCGTCCTGGTCGGTCACGCCTTCGGTGGCGTCCAGCATCAGCACGGCGACCTGGCACTGCTCGATCGACTGCATGGTCTTGACCACCGAGAACTTCTCGACGACCTCGTCCACGCGCGAACGGCGGCGCAGGCCGGCGGTGTCGATCAGGCGGTACTCACGTCCATCGCGCTCCAGGTCCACCGCGATCGAGTCGCGGGTGGTGCCCGGCACGTCGGAGGCGATCATGCGCTCCTCGCCGAGGATGCGGTTGACCAGGGTCGACTTGCCCACGTTCGGACGTCCGACGAAGGCGATGCGGATACGGTTCGGATCGTTGTCCAGCTCTTCTCCGCTGCCTTCTTCCGGCAGGCGCTGGATCACTTCGTCCAGCAGGTCGTCCAGGCCCTGGCGATGCGCGGCCGAAACGGTCAGCATCTCGCCGAAGCCGTAACGGGCGAATTCCGAACGCACGCTGTCCTCGTCGGTGCCGTCGATCTTGTTGATCAGCAGCAGCGTCGGGCGCGACAGCTTGCGCAGCCAGGCCAGGATCTCGTCGTCCAGCGCCGAGGTGCCCTCGCGGGCGTCGACGACGAACAGGATCAGATCGGCTTCGGCCGCCGCAGCCCGGGCCTGGCGCGTGGTGGCACCAGCCAGGCCTTCGTCTTCCCCGGCAATACCGCCGGTATCCACGACGAGGAAATGGTTGTCCTCGTCGAGGCGGCAGACGCCGTAGTTGCGGTCACGGGTGACGCCGGGCTGGTCATGGACCAGCGCGTCGCGGGTGCGCGTAAGCGCATTGAAAATAGTCGACTTGCCGACATTCGGCCGTCCAACCAGGGCGACCAAAGGCAGCATCGCGATTACTCCAATTTTTAATTTGCCAACCGGAAGGCGGTCAGCTTGCCATCCACGTTCTGCACCAGCAGCACCCCGTCGACGACGACCGGCTGGGCCAGCAGGGCGTCACCGCCGCTCTTCGCCCGTGCCGCCATCGCACCATCGGAGGTCTTCAACCAGTGCACGTATCCCTTGTAGTCGCCGACGACCACGTAATCACCGTGCAGCGCCGGGCCGGTCAGCGAACGACGCGCCAGCTCGGTCTGCGACCACATGGCAGCGCCGGTCGCCTTGTCCAAGCCGAACACGCCACCCTTGTTGTCGGTGACGAACACATTGCCCGACGACACCGCCACGCCACCTGCACCGCCATGGTCGCGCGCCCACAGCGGGCGACCGGTCGGGCCTTCGATGGCCATGGTCTGGTTCTTGAAGCTGCTCACGAAGAGGGTGTTGCCCTCCAGCACCGGAGCACCGTCGACATCGGCCATGCGGTCCAGCTCGGTACGGCCTTCGCCGTTGCCAAGGTTCTGTTCCCACAGGGTACGCCCATCCTGCATGGCCAGCGCGGCAACCGCGCCTTCGTCCTTGCCGATGAACAACACGCCCGGACCGGTGACCACCGGCGCGTTGCCGCGCACGGTCAGCGCCGGCAGTTCGCTCGGGTTGAACCACTTCTGCGTGCCGTTGCCGGCATCGAACGCGGTGACGCGGCCGTCGTTGCTGCGCACGAACACCAGGCCCTGGGCCACGGCCGGCGCGGCAATGACCTCACCCGGAACACGGGCGCGCCACTTCTCGCTGCCGTCATTGATGTCCAGGGCGATGACCTGGCCATCGAGCGTGCCGATCACGACCAGGTTCTCACCGACACCCGGGCCGCCGGACAGGCGCAGCTTCGGCTTCTTCTTTTCCTTCTGCGGCTCCCAGGTCCAGACCTTCTTGCCGGTCTGCAGGTCGATGGCGTGCACGCCACCGGTGATCGCCGCGGCAAACACGTGGCCATTGGCCACCGCCGGGCCCTGGCGCACGCCGATGCGGCGCTCGCCCTTGCCGAGGTTGACCGACCAGGCCTTGTTGACCTTGACGCTCGGCTCGAACTTGACCAGCTCAGCCGGCTCCTGGGCCTTCTTCGCTGCCGCGTCCTTGCCGGCGAACCAGCCCTTCATGGTGCTGCAGCCGGTCAGGGCCATGCCCATCAGGAGCACGGTGGCGACGCGGGTGATCATGACCTTCTGACTCATCAAACCGACTCCGCAGGGGCGGCGACCGTGCCGCCGGCATCCATAACCTTGGTTTCCAGCAGGCGCCGCTGCGGCGCTGCCACGTCCAGCGACTTCAGCGCCTTCTCGTACTGTGCGCGGGCGTCATCGCGCTTGCCCTGCGCCATCAGCGCATCGCCATGGATTTCCAGGCTGCTGCTGTCGGTGGCGCTGCCCAGCAGCTTGATCGCCTCGTCGCTCTTGCCGGTGGCCACCAGCAGGCGGGCCACACGCTGGTCGACCACGCGCTGCAGGTCGCTTTCGACCTTCACGGCGCGCAGGGTGGCCAGCGCTTCTTCGTTCTTGCCGGCGTCGACCTGGGCCTTGGCCAGCTGCAGCGCCGCGAGGTCGCCATAGATGCTGGACGGGCCCGCTTCGAGCGCCTTCACTGCCTTGGCAGCGTCGTCGAGCTTGTTCTGCTGAAGACCGACCAGGGCCTTCTGGTATTCCACGTTGGCCGAGGCCAGCTTGCCGCCCTGATCCTTCTGGTACCACTGCCAGCCGGCAATGGCACCGATCGCGATGGCTACGCCACCGAGGATGCTGGCGCCATTCTTCCGCAGCCAGCTGCGGACGCGTTCACTTTGTTCGTGCTCGTCGAGCAGATCGTCGATCGCCATGCGTACTCTCGCCCCGCCCATCGGGAGGGACCATTGGGTTTAATCGAAGGTGGTGAAACCGCGCCTCAGTGCGAAACCGGGACTACGGAGCCTTCAGAGGATACCTGAAAGCGTGCCACGTTGGCTCGCTGGTAGGGGGTCAGATCGACGATAGCGCCGTTCTGCTGAACCTGGACCGCCGAGGCGTTGCCCAGGGTCACCCGGGTCACCTGGCCCGGCGTGAAGCTGCGGCTCTCGCCGGACTTGATCAGCGCCTTTTCGACCGTGGCGCCGTCCGGACCACCGATATCGACCCAGCTGTCGCCGCTGAACTGCATCTCCAGCGTATTGGCGGCTGCGGGCGCAGCGGGTGCCGAACGCGGCACCGGGGACAGCGAAGCGACATACGGGGTTGCGGCCGGCTTGCTGGCCGGGGCACTCGCGACTTCAGCCGGGGCTGCCGGCTCGACACCCGCAGCGGACGGGGCCACCGGCACAGCGGCCGGGATCGCGTCCAGCGAGGCCGTGTTCGGCGACGGCGTGGCACTGCCATCGAAATGGCCGCGGGTGGCGAACCACACCGGCACGGCCAGCACGGCGGTGATGCCGACGTACAGCACGCGCCGGCCGAGATTCTCGGCAATGCGGCGCGCACGCGGGGTATGGGTATGGCTGACCAGGGTGGGCGGCACGACAGGACCCACCTGGGCCTGCTCCAGCAGCTGGCTCACATCGACGTCGAGCAGGCGCGCGTAGCTGCGCAACTGGCCGCGCACGAAGACTGGCGCGCCCAGCTTCTGCCACTGCTCTTCCTCCAGCGACCTGACCACCTGGACCGGCATGCGCAGGCGCGAGCCGACATCCTCAAGGGTCAGTCCGGCCGCTTCACGGGCCTGGCGCAGGCGGGTGCCGCAGCCGGCCGCAGTCTCGAGAGCGCTCACAGTCTGGTCATCAATCACAATGCATCAACCCTGGAGTTAGGAGCCCGCTTCCTGCGGAAATTCCTGTCGAATGCGCTGAAGATAGCGGTCAGATGCCGCCCGATCACCCAGCCGCGCTTCGATTTGAGACGCAAGTTGTAACACGGAACGCGTTGCGGGTGCAGCCGCAATCCTACGTTCGGCGAAGGCCCGGGCCTCCATGTAGCGGCCCTGGCGGAAGCTGAGCTGGGCCATGGCCTCCAGCGCGACCGGGTTTCCCGGCAGCGCCGACAGCGCCGCGCGCAGGTCGCGCTCGGCACGCTCGAACTGGCCTGCATCCAGCGCACAGCTGCCGGCATTGGACTGCGCTTCGGCGACGGCGGGATTGCCCGGCGCCCGCTGGGCACGATCGAACCACACCAGCGATTCGGCCGCCTGGCCCTGTTGGCACAGCCAGGCACCATAGTTGTTGAGCACGTCGCCACGTTGCGGCGCCAGCTCGGCAGCCTTGCGGAAGTTCTCGCCGGCCTGCTGGCTGCGACCGCGACGCTCGTCGATGCCCGCAAGCAGGACCAGGCCGTCGGGGGCCGTCGGCACCAGCTTCTGGGCTTCGCGCGCCTTGCGCTCGGCAGCATCGAGATTGCCGCCCTGGATGTCGCGGCCGGCCAGGGTCAGCAACTCCTGCCAGCGCACCTGCTGCCGCACCCCTTCCGGATCACGGACGGAGTAGACCGGCGCCTCGCTCGGGCCAAGCTTGGCCTTGGGATGGGATTTGCAGCCGCCGACCGCGAGGGCCAGCGTGCCTGCGAACAGAACCAGCCAGAGGCGGTCAGGCCGCGGCATCGCTCCCCTTCCCCGCCTGCAGCGTCTTGTTGAATTCCGCCTGGCGGCGGGTACGATCCATCACCTGGCCCTTGAGCTGGCCACAGGCGGCGTCGATGTCGTCGCCACGTGTACGGCGGACCATGGTCAGCACGTTGCTGTCGAGCAGGATCTTCTGGAAGGCACGGATGTGCGCTTCTTCCGAACGCTCGTAGCGGGTGCCGGGGAACGGATTGAACGGGATCAGGTTGACCTTGCCCGAGTCCTTGGCCTGCACCGCGTTGTCGAACTGGCGCATCAGGCGGGCCAATTCGCGGGCATGCTCGGGCTTGTCGTTGATGCCCTTCATCAGGGTGTATTCGAAGGTGACCGATTCGCGGCGCTTGTTGGCGCGCAGGTAGCGTGCGCACGAGGCCATCAGCTCGGCGATCGGGTACTTCTTGTTGAGCGGCACCAGGGTCTCGCGCAGCGCGTCGTTCGGCGCATGCAGCGACACCGCCAGCGACACGTCGCTTTCGGCAGACAGACGATCGATCTGCGGCACCAGGCCGGAGGTCGACAGGGTCACGCGCTTGTTGGCCAGGCCGTAGCCCAGATCGTCGCGCATCACGCTCATGGCACGCACGACGTTGTCGAAATTCATCAGCGGCTCGCCCATGCCCATCATCACCACGTTGGTGAGGCGGCGCATCTGGTGCGGCACGTTGCCCAGATGGCGTGCGGCAACCCACACCTGGCCGATGATCTCGGCGGTGGTCAGGTTGCGGTTGAAGCCCTGGGTGGCAGTGGAGCAGAACGTGCAGTTCAGGCCGCAACCGACCTGCGAGGACACGCACAGCGTGCCGCGGGTCTTGTCCGGGATGTACACGGTCTCGATGGCGTTCTTGCCATCCACGCCCATCGCCAGCAGCCATTTGTGGGTGCCGTCGGCGGAGGGCTTGTCGAACACGATGTTGGGAACCAGCACCTCGGCATGGGCCTGCAGCTTGGCGCGCAGGACCTTGCCGAGGTCGGTCATTTCATCGAAGTCGGTGACGTAGCGATGGTGGATCCACTTCATCACCTGATGGGCACGGAACTTCTTTTCGCCGAGAACCTCGACGAAGAACTTCTCCAGGCCCGCGCGATCGAGGTCGAGCAGGTTCTGCTTGCCAGCCGTGGGTGCCGACTTCGGCAGCGGCTGGATGGCGGGGGACTGTACGACCTCGTTCACGGCATTACTCTCAGCGCGAAACGACTTCGGTGGCGGCGAAGAAGTAGGCGATTTCAATCGCGGCATTCTCGACCGAGTCCGAGCCGTGGGCGGCGTTGGCATCGATGGATTCGGCGAAGTCGGCGCGGATGGTGCCCGGCGCGGCTTCCTTCGGGTTGGTGGCGCCCAGCAGGTCGCGGTGGGCCAGGACGGCGTTCTCGCCTTCCAGGGCCTGGATCATCACCGGGCCGGAGATCATGAACTCGACCAGCGCGTTGAAGAACGGACGCTCGCGGTGCACGGCGTAGAAGCCTTCGGCTTCACGACGCGACAGCTGCTTGTACTTGGCGGCCACGACCTTCAGGCCGGCCTTCTCGAAGCGGGCGTAGATTTCGCCGATGACGTTCTTGGCAACGGCGTCCGGCTTGATGATCGAAAGGGTGCGCTCCAGCGCCATGGGATGTCTCCAATGGAATCGGGCCGCTGATGGCCCGAAGGGTAACATGAAAAAAACCCGCGTCGGGACGCGGGCTTAGCCTGATAAACGTAGGCGAATTGTAAAAGATAAAGCGGCGGCATGGTAGTGCCGGCCGCTGGCCGGCATTGGGCACCATTCAACCTAGGAGCTGCCGGCCAGCGGCCGGCACTACCCCATTCACCGACCTGAGTGAAATCTGACCGGGTCGGCCGATTTTGCTGCACTGCAAAATGCCATACGGTACCGTCTGGTCCTAGTATCAAACAATCGTTTGATTAAGGTCCGCCCACCGATGGCCAAGCCCGCCCACTTCTCGACCAAGGACCGGATTCTCGGCGCGGCCGAGGAGCTGTTCGCCCAGCACGGCTTCGCCGGCACCTCGCTGCGCCAGGTGACCAGCCAGGCCGACGTCAACATCGCCGCGGTCAACTACCACTTCGGCTCCAAGGAAAACCTGGTCAACGAGGTGTTCCGCCGCCGCATGGACGAGATGACCGGTGCCCGCCTGTCGCAGCTCGAGCGCGCCCGCGCCGAGCACCCGGGTGAACTGCGCCCGGTGCTGGCTGCCTTCGTCGAGCCGGCCCTGGCGCTGGCCCAGGACCGCCAGAACGGCGGCGCCTTCGTGCGCGTGATCGCCCGCGCCTACGCCGAGAAGAACGACAACCTGCGCAAGTTCCTGTCCGACCACTACGGCCACGTGCTGCGTGCGTTCGGCAAGGCCATCGGCGAGTGCGTGCCAGACCTGAGCAAGGAGGAGCTGTACTGGCGCCTCGACTTCCTGGCCGGCTCGCTGACCTATGCGATGGCCGACTTCGGGCTGATCAAGCGTCCCGCCGGTGTCACCGAAGCGGCGCATCGTGCCCATGCCGCCCACGAACTGATCCATTTCGCCGAAGCCGGGTTCCGCGCCGCCGCACGCGCCAGCGCCCTGCCCGCTTCCCTTGATTCCACCCAGTAACTGCTGACCAACAAAGGCCCTACACCATGTCCAATTCCCTGCTAGTCCGCCGCGCCGCCGTGCTGGGTGCCGGCGTCATGGGTGCCCAGATCGCCGCCCATCTCACCAATGCTGGCGTCGACACCGTGCTGTTCGACCTGCCTGCCAAGGAAGGTCCGGCCGACGGCATCGTGCTGAAGGCGATCGCCAACCTGGGCAAGCTGAGCCCGGCGCCGCTGGCCAGCAAGTCGCTGGCCGAAGCCATCACCCCGGCCAACTACGAGTCCGGCCTGGAGCAGCTGAAGGACTGCGACCTGATCATCGAGGCCATCGCCGAGCGCATGGACTGGAAGCAGGACCTGTACAAGAAGATCGCCCCGTTCGTGGCCGACCACGCGGTGCTGGCCTCCAACACCTCGGGCCTGGGCATCAACAAGCTGGCCGACGTGCTGCCCGAGCAGCTGCGCCACCGCTTCTGCGGCGTGCACTTCTTCAACCCGCCGCGCTACATGCACCTGGCCGAGCTGATCCCGGCCACCACCACCGATGCCGCCGTGCTGGAAGGCCTGGAAGCATTCCTGGTCACCACCCTGGGCAAGGGCGTGGTGTACGCCAAGGACACCCCGAACTTCATCGGCAACCGCATCGGCGTGTTCTCGATCCTGTCCACCATCCACCACACCCAGCAGTTCGGCCTGGGCTTCGATGAAGTGGACGGCCTGACCGGCCCGCTGGTGGGCCGCCCGAAGTCGGCCACCTACCGCACCTCCGACGTGGTCGGCCTGGACACCATGGCCCACGTCATCAAGACCATGGGCGACACCCTGCCGAATGACCCGTGGCATGAATTCTTCAAGTCGCCGAAGTGGCTGGACGCGCTGATTTCCAAGGGCACGCTGGGCCAGAAGACCGGCGCCGGCATCTTCCGCAAGGTCGGCAAGGACATCGTGGTACTGGATCTGGAGAAGCAGGACTACCGCCCGGCCGACCGCACTGCCGCCCCGGAAGTGGTCGAGATCCTGAAGATCAAGAACCCGGCCGAGAAGTTCGCCAAGCTGCGCGAGAGCCAGCACCCGCAGGCGCAGTTCCTGTGGGCGACCTTCCGCGACCTGTTCCACTACAGCGCCTACCACCTGGCCGACATCGCCGAGACCGCGCGCGATGTCGACCTGGCCATCCGCTGGGGCTACGGCTGGTCGCTGGGCCCGTTCGAAACCTGGCAGGCCGCCGGCTGGAAGCAGGTGGCGCAGTGGATCGCCGATGACATCGTCGCCGGCAAGAGCATGAGCAATGCCCCGCTGCCGGATTGGGTCTTCGACGGCCGCGACGGCGTGCACGCCGCCGAGGGCAGCTACAGCCCGTCGCGCAACGCCAAGCTGCCGCGCTCGTCGCTGCCGGTGTACCAGCGCCAGCGCTTCCCGGATCCGCTGCTGGGCGAGAAGTTCGCGCCGGGCGAGACCGTGTTCGAGAACGACGGCCTGCGCATGTGGCACGACGGTGATGGCATTGCCGTGGTCAGCTTCAAGACCAAGATGAACACCGTGTCCGACCAGGTGCTGGACGGCCTGCAGGAATGCGTGAGCCGCGCCGAGAAGGACTTCCAGGGCTTGGTGATCTGGCAGCAGAAGGAGCCCTTCTCCGCCGGTGCCGACCTGGCCGGTGCACTGGGCCTGCTGCAGGCCGGCAAGGTCGACCAGTTCGAGGAAATGGTCGCCAACTTCCAGCGCACCAGCCAGCGCATCAAGTACTCGCTGGTGCCGGTGGTGGCAGCGGTGCGTGGCCTGGCCCTGGGCGGCGGCTGCGAGTTCCAGATGCACAGCGCCAAGACCGTGGCCTTCCTGGAAAGCTACATCGGCCTGGTCGAGGCCGGTGTCGGCCTGCTGCCGGCCGGTGGCGGCCTGAAGGAACTGGCCGTGCGTGCCTCTCAGGCCGCGGGCCCGGGCGGTGACGTGTTCGCCGAACTGAAGAAGACCTTCGAGACCGTGGCGATGGCCAAGGTGTCCAACTCGGCGGTCAACGCCAAGGAACTGGGCCTGCTGCGCAGTACCGACAAGGTGGTGTTCAACAGCTACGAGGCCCTGCACATCGCCAAGGCCGAAGCCCGTGCACTGGCCGAAGCGGGCTACCGTCCGCCGCTGCCGGCACGCCGCATCCAGGTGGCCGGTGACGTGGGCATCGCCACCTTCAAGATGATGCTGGTCAACATGCTGGAAGGCCGTTTCATCAGCCCGTACGACTACGAGATCGCCGAACGCATCGCCACCGTGCTGTGCGGTGGCAAGGTCGACCGCGGCACCCTGGTGGACGAAGAGTGGCTGCTGACCCTGGAGCGCAAGCACTTCGTCGAACTGGCCCAGCAGGAGAAGACCCAGGCCCGCATCGCGCACATGCTGAAGACCGGCAAGCCGCTGCGTAACTGATTGATGGCGGGTGCCGACCCCTGGTTGGCACTCCTCTGCCTCTGGTGGGTGCCGACCGTTGGTCGGCACCCCGGCTAAAAAATTCGAGAGATCACTGCAATGACCAAGCAAATCCAGGACGCCTACATCGTCGCCGCCACCCGCACCCCGGTCGGCAAGGCGCCCAAGGGCATGTTCCGCAACACCCGTCCCGACGACATGCTTGCGCACGTGCTGCGCAGCGTCGTCGCCCAGGCCCCGGGCGTGGACGTCAACCGCATCGATGACGCGATCATCGGCTGCGCCATGCCGGAAGCCGAGCAGGGCATGAACGTGGCGCGCATCGGCGTGCTGCTGGCCGGCCTGCCCAACACCATCGCCGCACAGACCGTGAACCGCTTCTGCTCCTCCGGCCTGCAGGCCGTGGCGCAGGCCGCCGACGCGATCCGCCTGGGCAACGCCGACCTGATGCTGGCTGGTGGCACCGAGTCGATGTCGATGGTGCCGATGATGGGCAACAAGATCGCCATGGCGCCGAGCGTGTTCGACAACGACCACGTGGCCATCGCCTACGGCATGGGCATCACTGCCGAGAAGGTCGCCGAAGAGTGGAAGGTCTCGCGCGAAGACCAGGACGCCTTCGCCCTCGCCTCGCACCAGAAGGCCATGGCCGCGATCCAGAACGGCGAGTTCAAGGACGAGATCAGCCCGTACGAGATCGTCTCGCACCTGCCGGACCTGGCCGACGGCCAGCGCATCATCACCCGCAACAAGATCGCCGACACCGACGAAGGCCCGCGCCCGGATTCCTCGGCTGAAGGCCTGGCCAAGCTGCGCCCGGTGTTCCGCAACGGCCAGTTCGGCGGCACCGTCACCGCCGGCAACTCGTCGCAGATGAGCGATGGCGCCGGTGCCGTGCTGCTGGCCTCGGAACAGGCGATCAAGGACTACGGCCTGACCCCGCTGGCCCGTTTCGTCAGCTTCTCGGTGGCCGGCGTGCGCCCGGAAGTGATGGGCATCGGCCCGATCGCCGCGATCCCGAAGGCACTGAAGCAGGCCGGCCTGACCCAGGACCAGCTGGATTGGATCGAGCTCAACGAAGCGTTCGCCGCGCAGTCGCTGGCGGTGATCCGCGATTGCGGCCTGGACCCGAGCAAGGTCAACCCGCTGGGTGGCGCGATTGCCCTGGGGCACCCGCTGGGTGCGACCGGCGCGATCCGTACCGCCACCCTGCTGCACGGCCTGCGTCGTCGCCAGCAGAAGTACGGCATGGTGACGATGTGCATCGGCACCGGCATGGGCGCGGCGGGTATTTTCGAGGCGCTGTAAGGATCAAGGCGTTGCCGGCTGGAGTGTCGGTTGGCTGTGGGGCCCGGGTGGGGTGAGGCTGCCCGGGACACGCCGTGAACCCCCAGACCGGCCCAGCCGCTGGCGGCTGTGCGTTCGGGCGCTTGCGAAGCAGTGCTTCGCAAGCAAAGCGCCCTCACCCATGGGGGCTTGGCAGCGGCTTGCTAGCGTGCGCAATCCTGCGCACGCAGCAAGGCCGGGGTTGGGCGCCCTGCCCAACCCGCCAGGCGCATGCGCCTGGCCCATGCCGCTGACAGTCCCGGTCAGCCTCACCCACCCGCGCCACCCAACATTCCGCGCGGCGGAGGGTTTAGCAAAAGCAAGGTCAAAAGCTGGGGTCAGAGCCCTTTGCTGCGCAAAGGGATCTGACCCCAACAATCAAAAAAGGCAGCCATAGGCTGCCTTTTTTGCTTGTGCTCCCGCCCTTGATTCCGCCCTTCCCGTCCGCGCCCGCAGGAAACTTGGCAGGCGGGACGGGTGGGCCTTTGCAGGACCGTTGGCGCCATGGATGGCGCCATCGAGCCCCCATGGATGGGTTTACGGCGTGTCCTGCAAAGGCCCACCCGTACCGCCCACCACGTATCAATCAAGGCGCCGCGAACGGAGCGCTTGATAAACCTTATTCCGCCAACATCGCCGTCAGCTTCTCCCGCGCCGGCCCTGCCAGCTTCGGGTTGTCCAGCGCGAAGCGGATCGTCGCTTCCACCAGCCCCAGGTGCGTACCGCAGTCGAAACGAGTGCCCTCGAAACGGTAGGCATCCACCTCTTCGGTCTTCAGCAGCTGCGCGATCGCATCGGTCAGCTGGATCTCGCCGCCGGCACCGCTGCCGGTCTGCTCCAGCAGCTCGAAGATCTTCGGGCTCAGCACGTAGCGGCCGACCACGGCCAGGTCGCTCGGCGCGTCCTCCGGCTTCGGCTTCTCCACGATCTGCGAAATACGGCCCTTGCGGCCATCGAAGGCCTCGGTCGCGACGATGCCGTAACTGGCGGTCTTGTCGTGCGGCACATCTTCAACGGCAATGACGCTGGCGCCGCTGGCTTCGTTGAGATCGGCCATCTGCTTCAGCGCACTGTCGCCGCGGTTCCAGATCAGGTCGTCCGGCAGCAGCACCGCGAACGGCTCGTCACCGATCACGGCCTTGGCACACAGCACCGCATGGCCCAGGCCCAGCGCCTCGGCCTGGGTCACGAAGATCGCGCGCACGCCATTGGGCAGCACGTGACGGATCAGCTCCAGCTGCTCCTGCTTGCCGGCGCGCTCGAGCTTCTGCTCCAGCTCGTAGGCCTTGTCGAAGTAGTCGGCGACCGCGTGCTTGTAGCGGTTGGTGATGAACACCAGCGTGTCACAGCCGGCCTCGATTGCTTCATCCACTGCGTACTGGATCAGCGGCCGGTCAATGATCGGCAGCATCTCCTTCGGCACGGTCTTGGTTGCTGGCAAAAAACGCGTCCCCAAACCCGCTACGGGGAAAACTGCTTTGCGAATTCGCTTGCTCATTGGTGCCTGTTGGCCTCGCGTGCGGGAAAGGGCACGACTTTAGCGGATGAAATGTAAGCATCTTGTTCGATTGGCGAGAACTCGGGCATCGTCGCGAACAGGACTTCCTTGATGGTTTCGGTGTCGTAGCTGCACACCGCCTCGCGCAGGCGCGGGACGTTGCCCAGCACCAGATCGCGCGAGAACATGCGCACGCCGGCCTCGAGGACCTTCGGATGCGCGGTTGCGCGGTAGTCCTCGTCCGAATAGAACAGCGTCTCGTGCAGCTTCTCGCCCGGACGCAGGCCGGTATAGATGATCTGCACATCCTTGTACGGCTGCTTGCCCGCCAGACGGATCATCTGCTCGGCCAGCAGCCGGATCGGCACCGGCTCGCCCATGTCGAGCGTGTAGATCGCACCGTGCGAGGCCGAGGCTGCGGCCTGCAGGATCAACTGGCAGGCCTCGGGGATGGTCATGAAGTAGCGGGTGACTTCCGGATCGGTGACCGTGACCGGACCACCGCGCAGGATCTGCTCGCGGAACAGCGGCACCACGCTGCCGGCCGAGGCCAGCACGTTGCCGAAGCGCACGGTAACGAAACGGGTGTGCGTGGACTTCTGGTCCAGGCTCTGGCAGATCATCTCGGCATAGCGCTTGCTGGCACCCAGCGCGTTGACCGGATCGACCGCCTTGTCGGTGGAGATGAACACGAAATGCTCGACGCGCGCTTCCAGGCAGGCGCGGGCCACGTTCTCGGTCGCCAGGATGTTGTTGCGCACGGCTTCGCGCAGCTGCCGTTCCAGCACCGGCACATGCTTGTACGCTGCGGCATGGAACGCGGTGTCGACCGGATGCAGCGACAGCGCATGGCGGATCACCGCAGGATCGCCACAGTCGCCCAGCACCGCTTCGATCTCGATATCGGGGAAGCTGCGACGCAGCTCACCTTCGATGGTCAGCAGCAGCAGTTCGCTGATCTCCAGCAGGATGATGCGGCCGGCACCGTGGCGCGCGCACTGGCGGCACAGCTCCGAGCCGATCGAGCCACCGGCACCGGTAACCATCACGGTGCGCCCGCCCAACCAGCCACGGATCAGGTTCCAGTCCGGGGTGATCGGCTTGCGGCCGAGCAGGTCCTCGATCGCCACTTCCTTCAGTTGGCCGGGCAGCGACTGCCCCTGCAGGATGTCGCTCAGCTTGGGCACGGTGCGGAACGGCACGCCGGTGCTTTCGCAGATGGCGACCACCCGCTGCATGCCTGCGGCATCCAGCGAGGGCATGGCGATCACCAGCAACTTGGCCGCAGTCTCGCGGACCACGGCCGGGGCATCATCGAGGCTGCCCAGGATCGGCAGGCCCTGCAGCTTGGCGCCGCGCAGGTGCGGTGCGTCGTCCAGCAGGCCGACCGGTTCGAAGTTGCCGGAGCGGCGCAGATCGCGGACCAGCGTCTCGGCGGCTTGCCCCGCACCGAGGATCAGCACGCGGCGCGCGCTCGAATCCGACTGCAGTGCCTGGTAATCCTTCCAGGCCCGGTACAGCAGGCGCGGCGCGCCCAGCAGCGCCGACAGCGCGAACGGATAGATCACCAGCACCGACATCGGCACGCCGTCGAAACGCTTCCACATCAGCACCAGCACGATGCCGACCAGGCCGATGAAGCTGGCCTTGAAGATGTTCAGCAGGTCGCTGACGCTGGCGAAACGCCACAGCCCGCGATACAGGCCCACGCGCCAGAACACCAGGCCCTGCAGCAGCAGCACCAGGGTGGTGTCGACATTCCAGAGCGGAAGCGAGGGCGCGTTGGGGAGGATCGAGTACCGCCCGGCGTGGAGCAGCTGCCAGCATGCCCAGACCATGAACAGGTCGTGGCAGACGATGGCCGAACGCGGCATCAGGCCGAGGATTCTGTCCCGCCAGGGTGAAGCCATAAGTCAGGTATTTCCTTGTCGGTGACGCAATCCATTGCGCAGGAGGATCCAGAGGACGCTCAGCGCGAGAAACCACGCGACCGCCAGGACAGCCTCCCACCTCGGCTGCAAATTGGAGCAGACATTAAGCACTGTAATACTGAACAGGCCCAAAGCAAAGTACATCCCTGTCACCTGCGCGTGGCTGGCTCCTGCCTGCACCGCCCGCTGGTAGACGTGCTGGGTATGGGGTTCCATCCAGCGTTGTCCGGAGATGATGCGCGCCGCCAGTGTGAAGCCCGCGTCCACGAGGAACGCCGAAGCCGGCACCAGCAGCAGGATCCAGTTGATATCGGTACGCACCGCAGCGATCGCCAGGACGACGGCGACTGCATAGCCCAGCGCGCCACTTCCGACATCACCCATGAAGATCCGGGCCCGCGGGAAATTGAACGGCAGGAAGCCCAGGCAGGCCAGGCCCAGCGCCACCGCGGCCAGCGAATACGGCCACGGCAGCACCGGCGCCAGGCCCAGCGCAACAACAATGGCCTGGCTGGCGGCAATACCGTTGATGCCATCCATGAAGTTCCAGATGTTGATCAACGAGGCGGTGAATACCAGCACCAGCCCGGCCAGCAACCAGCTTCCACCATGCACCTTGACCAGGGCGGCCAGCAGCGCGGCGGCAATGAAGTGCACCAGCAGGCGGCGCATGGCCGGCAACGGCCGGTGGTCGTCCCACCAGCCGATGCCCGCCACCAGCACCAGGCCCAGGCTGGCCACCAGCAGGCTCGGTATCGATTCAGGCCAGACCCACATCGCTGCACCGGCGGTGACCAGCAGGCTGATGACGATGGCGATGCCACCACCGCGCGGCGTTGCCACGCTATGGCTGCGACGCTCGCCGGGCTGGTCCACCAGTTGCTGGCGCAGGGCATAACCCCGTGCCGCCCAGGTCAACCCCGCACTCAGCAGGGCCAGCCCCAGCAGCGCGCCCATCACGAGCCACGGCATGGATCAGAGCACCGCGTAGTTCAGCAGTGGCTTGACCGTGCCCCACTCCTTGCAGCTCGGGCACTGCCAGTGGTGGGTGCGTGCACCGAACCCGCAACGGGTGCAGCGGTAAGCGGGATTGCGCACCAGCAGCTGGTCGGTGATGTGCTTGAGGTCATGCAGGGTCGCCGTGGAATCGGCGCCCTCGGCCAAGGTCAGGTCGATCAGCGCCGATTCGCCACGCACCGACGGACGATCCTTGAGCTGGCGGCCAAGGTAGGCTCGGGCCGGAGCCACGCCCTCCTGCTCTTCCATCAGCCGGGTCAGGGCCAGCACCGGGGCGATGCCACGGTAGTGCTCGGTCATTTCCGACAGGAACGCACGTGCGCCTGCCAGATCGCCTACCTTGCGGTAGTTTTCCATCAACGCCGGCAGCAGCTCCGGCAGGTACTCCGGGTCGTTGCGCGCGGCGCGCTCGAATGCACGCACGGCGGCTTCAGCGTTGCCGGCATCGGTCTCAAGGCGACCTTCGATGATGCCGGCGCGCACCGACATCGCATCGGCCTGGTAGGCCCGGGCAATCGCTGCCCTCGCCTCTTCCAGCTTGCCGGCGCCGCGGAAGCGTTCGGCCAGTTCGCACTCGAACTGCCCGATCAGCTTGCCCATCGGCTCGCCGGTGACGTCTTCGAAGCGGGTGGCGTTGTCGATCGCCTTTTCCCAGTCGCGCTCGGCCTGGTAGATGCCGATCAGGTGCTTGAGCGCCTGCGGGGCACGCTGGTCCAGATGCGCCAGCTCGGTGAACACGGTCTCTGCACGGTCCAGCAGGCCGGACTTCATATAGTCCTCGCCCAGCGCCAGCAGGGCCTGCACGCGCTGCGCGTCGCTCAGGTCGTGGCGGTTGACCAGCCCCTGGTGCAGGCGGATGGCGCGGTCGACTTCACCGCGGCGGCGGAACAGGTGGCCTAGCGCGACCTGGGTCTCGAAGGTTTCCTTGTCCAGTTCGGCGATGTGCAGGAACAGTTCGATGGCCTTGTCCGGCTGCTCGTTGAGCAGGTAGTTCAGGCCACGGAAGTAGGTGCTGGACAGGCGGCTGACCTGGTTGTCACCGTGGCGCTGGCCACCGCGCCGGCCGATCACCCACCCGGCCAGTGCGGCCAGCGGAACGAACAGGAAAAACCAAAGCCACTCGGTGACGAAATCCATCTTCGATCAGCGTCCATCAAAAGATTGGGGGGAAACACCCGCGGCCGGCGTTGCCGCCACGGACTTGTTGGCACGGCGCAGCTGGCTGTAGAGCGGAATGACCACGCTCACCAGTACCAGGCCGGCACCGACCACGACACCCACCAGCAGTGCAGCGATCAGCGCCACGCCCACCGAGGTGTGCAATTGAGTGAAAAGCAGGTTGATCGACATCGCGGTCATGTTGACCGCACCAATGATCAGCCCAAGGATCAGGACCGCCAGCAGGACCAGCAGACGAAAGACCTTCATGCGACAGCTCCAGTGGCAGGAGTCCGTAGCTTATCCGACCCGCGGCTGGATTCGCACGCGGTGGCGCGACGGGGGCTCAGGCCGGATCGGCGTCCAGCGGCAGCACACTGCTGACCCGCTCGCGCAGTTCCTTGCCCGGCTTGAAATGGGGGACGTGCTTGCCCGGCAGGGCAACCGATTGGCCGGTCTTCGGGTTGCGACCCAGGCGCGGCGGACGATAGTGCAGCGAGAAGCTGCCAAAACCACGGATTTCGATGCGATCCCCGGCGGACAGCGATCCGCCCATCATCTCCAGCAACGACTTCACCGCCAGATCGACATCATCGGCCTTCAGGTGCGCCTGGCGGCGCGCAAGGATTTCGATCAGTTCGGATTTGGTCATTACCGGCTCACATCAGGGGCATCTCAGCCTGAAACGGCCCGGGCAGAAGCCCGGGCCGTCCAGGAAACAACAAACAGCGTAAGGCCGATTACTCGGACTTGTTGCCGTTCAGCTGTGCACGCAGCAGCGCGCCCAGCTGGGTGGTGCCGCTGGAAGCCGAAGAGGACTGGTATTCCTCCAGCACTTCGCGCATTTCCGCGTCGTCCTTGGCCTTGATCGACAGCTGCAGGGTGCGGCCCTTGCGGTCCATGCCCACGAACTTGGCTTCGATCTTGTCGCCGACCTTCAGGTGCTGGGTGGCGTCGTCAACGCGCTCGTTGGCGATGTCGCGAGCCGAAACGTAACCCTCGATGCCGTCAGCCAGCTCGATGATCGCGCCCTTGGCGTCGACTTCCTTCACCACGCCTTCGACCTTGGAGCCCTTCGGATTGGCAGCCATGTACTGGCCGAACGGATCCTGCTCCAGCTGCTTCACGCCCAGGGAGATGCGCTCGCGCTCCGGATCGACAGCCAGGACGACGGCGTCCAGGGTATCGCCCTTCTTGAAGTTGCGAACGACGTCTTCGCCGGTGGTGTTCCAGCTGATGTCGGACAGGTGGACCAGGCCGTCGATGCCGCCGTCCAGGCCGATGAAGATGCCGAAGTCGGTGATCGACTTGATCTGGCCCGACACCTTGTCACCCTTCTTGTGGGTGGCAGCGAAGGTTTCCCACGGATTGGCGGCAACCTGCTTCATGCCCAGCGAGATACGGCGACGCTCTTCATCGACGTCCAGCACCATCACTTCGACTTCATCACCAACCTGCACAACCTTGGACGGGTTGACGTTCTTGTTGGTCCAATCCATCTCGGAGACGTGCACCAGGCCTTCGACGCCCGGCTCGATCTCAACGAACGCACCGTAATCGGTGACGTTGGAGACCTTGCCGAAGACGCGGCTGTTGGCCGGGTAACGACGGCCGATGTTGTCCCACGGATCCTCGCCCAGCTGCTTCAGGCCCAGCGAAACGCGGTTGCGCTCGCGGTCGAACTTCAGCACGCGGACGTCCAGCTCGTCGCCGACGTTCACGACTTCCGACGGGTGACGCACGCGCTTCCACGCCATGTCGGTGATGTGCAGCAGGCCGTCGATACCGCCCAGGTCCACGAACGCGCCGTAATCGGTCAGGTTCTTGACGACACCCTTCAGGATCGCGCCTTCCTGCAGCTTGTCCATCAGCTGCTCGCGCTCTTCCGAGTGCTCGCTTTCGACGACAGCGCGGCGCGAGACCACGACGTTGTTACGCTTGCGGTCCAGCTTGATGAGCTTGAACTCGAGTTCCTTGCCTTCCAGGTAGGCCGGATCGCGCACCGGGCGCACATCGACCAGGGAACCCGGCAGGAAGGCGCGGACATCCTTGATGTCCACGGTGAAACCACCCTTGACCTTGCCGCTGATGCGGCCGGTGATGGTTTCGTTCTTTTCCAACGCTTCTTCCAGCTCGTCCCACACCATCGCGCGCTTGGCCTTCTCGCGCGACAGGACGGTTTCGCCGAAGCCGTTCTCGATCGAGTCGAGGGCGACCTTGACGATGTCGCCTTCGGCGACGTCGATTTCGCCAGCGTCGTTACGGAACTGTTCGATCGGCACGATGCCTTCGGACTTCAGGCCAGCGTTGATCACCACGACGTCGCCGCGGACTTCAACAACGGTACCGCTGACGATGGCGCCCGGCTTCAGCTTGGCCAGGTTGGCCTGGCTGGCTTCAAACAGTTCGGCAAATGATTCGGTCATTAGATTTACTCTGTTGGACACATGGGTCGGTGGCGTCCCCTTCAGGGGAATGGCGACCGCCCGCCTGTTGGTCGACCCCGGAAACGCAGGTCGTGTGTAGTAGGAAAACCGCCACGCATCATTGCGCGACGGAGCTGGTACAGCACTGCTTTGCGCGACCACCACCGATGCAGCTGGCAGTGCTCCCGCGCGAACGGATCAGGCAGCCGGAACCGGAAGCAGATCCATCACTCGGGCAACGACATCATCGATGCCGATGCCTGTGGTGTCGATGAGGACAGCATCGTCTGCCGGCTTCAGGGGCGCCACGGTACGCTGGGCATCACGGGCGTCGCGGGCCATGATCTCGCGCAGGAGGTCATCAAAGTTAACAGAAACCCCCTTGTCTTTCAACTGCTTATGCCGGCGCTCGGCGCGCTCCTCGGCACTGGCGGTCAGGAAGACCTTGTAGGGGGCGTCCTTGAAGATCACCGTACCCATGTCGCGGCCATCGGCGACCAGGCCGGGCAGCTCCCTGAATGCGCGCTGGCGCTCCTTCAGCGCGGCGCGCACCTCGGGAATGGCGGCGATGGCAGAAGCCAGAGCGCCAGTGGTCTCCAGGCGCAGCTCGTCGGTGGCATCGGTGCCGTTGACCATGACCCGCATCGACTCGCCCTGTTCAACAAACTGAACATGGGTGTCGAAGGTGCAGCGCACCAGCGCCGAGGCGTCGGAGGTGTCGATGTCGGCCCAGCTCGCGGCCACGCCCACCGCGCGGTACAGCGCCCCCGAATCCAGGTAATGCCAGCCCATCCGGCGCGCGATGATGCGGCTGATGGTACCCTTGCCGGCCCCGGAAGGGCCGTCGATGGTCAGGACGGGAGCGAGTGGATTCATGGGGTTCCCAGAGCGTGTGAAGGGGCCATTCTAGCCCCTGCCAGACACCCCCAGCGGGATCTTTTGTGCAACCACTTGAAACCACGAGGAAAAGCCCGGTAGAATGGCGGGCTTGAACGAGCGTCAACTGCCGATTGTCTTTCGCATATCGCGGCCACGCTCCACCCGAACAACTACTGTTTACGCCGAGGTATGCCATGAAAGTCCTGTCCTCCCTGAAGTCGGCGAAGGCCCGTCACCGCGACTGCAAGGTCGTCCGTCGTCGCGGCAAGATCTTCGTCATCTGCAAGTCGAACCCGCGTTTCAAGGCGCGTCAGCGCTAAGCCCAACAGCCTTCACGGCTGCGGCTGGCCCTACGCGGGGCCGACCCGATGCAAGAAACCGCCTTCGGGCGGTTTTTTGTTTATGCGGCTTTTTCCTGCTGATTTTGCTGTAATCGCCTTTCTTGACCACTGGGGAGTAGATCGAGATGAAGCGTTACCTGTCCGCCCTGGCCGTGATGGCCACCCTGGCCGCCGCCACACCGGCGCTGGCCGATACCCTGCTTGTCGACCGCGCCCGCGAGAAGCCGGCCGGTGCCCTGCCCGTGCGCGGCCAGAGCATGCAGCAGGTACAGGCGCAGTTCGGCGCGCCGAGCGAACAGCTGCAGCCGCGTGGCGGGCAGAAGCGGCAATGGCCGACCATCAACCGCTGGGTGTACCCGCAGTTCACCGTCTACTTCGAGAAGCAGAAGGTGATCGACGTGGTGGCCAACCAGGCGGACCCGAACGAAATCGGCCCGAAACCGCCGATCCGTTGATCCCTTTACCCGCCGTGGGCGGGCCTGTGTAGCGAGACCATGAACCAGACCCTTCGTTTTCCTGCCGAGTGGGAAGCCCAGAGCGGCGTCCTGATTGCCTGGCCCACCGCCGACACCGACTGGGCCGACCGCCTGGGCCAGGTGGAAGAGACCTACATCGCCCTGGTCGCGGCCATCACCCGCTTCCAGCCGGTGCTGATCTGCGTGGCCGACGACGATGTGGAGACCTATGCCGAAATGCGGCTGCGCTCCAACCGCATCGACATGGACAAGGTCCACTTCACCACGGCCGCCTACGACGATACCTGGCTGCGCGACTCCGGCCCGATCACCCTGCGCCGTGCCGACGGCGGTTTCCAGCTGCTGGATTTCCGCTTCACCGGTTGGGGCGGCAAGTTCGACGCCACCCTGGATGACCAGCTGGTGGGCGTGCTGGACCAGGCCGGCGTGTTCAACGACGCGCCGGTGCGCAGCATCCCGTTCGCGCTGGAAGGTGGCGGCATCGAGACCGATGGCGAAGGCACCCTGCTGACCACCTGGAAGTGCCTGCACGAGCGCCATCCGGACCGCGACCGCGCCAGCCTGAGTGCCGACCTGGCCGACTGGCTGCAGCAGGACCGCGTGCTGTGGCTGGACCACGGCTACCTGGAAGGCGACGACACCGACGCGCACATCGACACCCTCGCCCGCTTCGCCTCGGCCGACAGCATCGTCTACCAGGCCTGTGACGACGAGAGCGACTCGCACTTCGCCGAACTGCAGGCGATGGGCAACGAGCTGGCCGCACTGCGCACCAAGGATGGCCAGCCGTACCGCCTGTTCCCGCTGCCGTGGGCACAGCCGGTGATCGACGAAGGCCGCCGCCTGGCTGCGTCATACGCCAACTACCTGATCGTCAATGGTGCGGTGCTGATGCCGGCCTATGGCGACCCGGCCGACGACCTGGCCCGCGATGTGCTGGCCCAGGCGCACCCGGGCCGCGAGATCGTGCAGGTGCCCTGCCGCTCGCTGATCTGGCAGAACGGCAGCCTGCACTGCATCACCATGCAGCTGCCGGAAGGGCTGTTGAAGGCATGACGGTAGTGCCGGCCGCTGGCCGGCAACCCCGCACTGCCTGATGGATCCACGGGATTGCCGGCCCGCGGCCGGCACTACCGATCGCACCCATTCAGCGCGCGACACGCCGTCGCCGTCCATCCGCGCTAACATGCTGGTTTTCCCCCGCAGGAACGCCCCGCATGAACTCGCGCAGCCCCCTTACCGTCGCCCTGATCCAGGAGCGCAACCACGGTGATGCCGCCGCCAACCTGGCGGTGATCGAAGCACGCGTGGCCGAGGCGGCTGCGCAGGGTGCCAAGCTGGTGCTGCTGCAGGAACTGCATAACGGTCCGTACTTCTGCCAGCACGAATCGGTGGACGAATTCGACCTGGCCGAGCCGATTCCGGGCCCCAGCACCGAGCGCCTGGGCGCACTGGCGAAGAAGCATGGCGTGGTGCTGGTCGGCTCGCTGTTCGAACGCCGCGCTGCCGGCCTGTACCACAACACCGCCGTGGTGTTCGAAAAGGACGGTACGCTGCTGGGCAAGTACCGCAAGATGCATATTCCGGACGATCCGGGCTTCTACGAGAAGTTCTACTTCACCCCGGGCGACATCGGCTTCAAGCCGATCGATACCTCGGTGGGTCGCCTTGGCGTGCTGGTGTGCTGGGACCAGTGGTACCCGGAAGCGGCGCGCCTGATGGCGCTGGCCGGTGCCGAACTGCTGCTCTACCCGACCGCGATCGGCTGGGACCCGGACGACGTGCAGGACGAGAAGACCCGCCAGCGCGACGCCTGGGTGCTGAGCCACCGCGGCCACGCCGTGGCCAACGGCCTGCCGGTGCTGAGCTGCAACCGCGTCGGCCACGAGGCCTCACCGCTGGGCGCCTCCGGCATCCAGTTCTGGGGCAACAGCCACGTGCTGGGCCCGCAGGGCGAATTCCTGGCCGAAGCCGGCACCGATGCCACGGTTCTGCTGTGCGATGTCGACCTGCAGCGCAGCGAGCATGTGCGCCGCATCTGGCCGTTCCTGCGCGACCGCCGCATCGATGCCTACGGCGACCTGCTCAAGCGCTACATCGACTGAGCCGGAGCCCGCGCATGGCCGTCCTCATCCGTGATGCCGGCCCGGCCGACATCGCCGCGATCACCGCGATCTACGCGGTGGAAGTGACCGACTTCGTCAACACTTACGAGTACGACATCCCGGACGCGTCCGAGATGCTGCGCCGCATGCGCGACATCATCGACCGCGGCTTCCCCTACCTGGTCGCCGAGATTGACGGCCAGGTGGCCGGCTATGCCTACGCCAACACCTACCGCACCCGCGTTGCCTACCAGTGGACCGTGGAAAACTCGGTCTACGTCGATGCCGCGTTCCAGGGCAAGGGCGTTGGCACCGGCCTGCTGCAGGCGTTGATCGACGCCTGCGTGGCGCGTGGCTACCGGCAGATGGTGGCGGTGATCGGCGAACCGACCAATACCGCTTCAATCAAGCTGCACGAACGCTTCGGCTTCGAGCTGGTCGGCGTGTTCCGTGGCCTCGGCCGCAAGCATGGCCGCTGGCTGGATACCGTGCAGATGCAGCGCGCGCTCGGCGATGGCGCCGACACTGCACCTTCCAATGAATGAACCCATGACCGAAACCCTTCCCGAGACCGGCGACGACCTGTTCGCCGGCCAGCCGGTACGCGTTGTTGAACGCGACGGCGTGCGCTACACCCTGCTGGGCACCGCCCATGTCTCACGCGCCAGCGTCGAGGCGGTGGAGAAAGCCATCGACAGCGGTCGCTTCGACGCCGTGGCCGTTGAACTGGACCCGCAGCGCCTGCAGGCGCTGAGCGACCCGGACACGCTGGCCAAGCTCGACCTGGTCGAGGTGATTCGCAAGGGCCGCGTCGCCCTGTTCGCCGCCAACCTGGCCCTGTCCGCCTACCAGCGCCGCCTGGCCGAACAGCTCGACATCGAGCCGGGCGCGGAACTGAAGCGCGCGGTGGAACTGGCGCGCGAACGCGACCTGCCGGTGCACCTGATCGACCGCGAGGTCGGCCTGACCTTCCGCCGCGCCTCGCAGCGGCTGGGCTTCTTCGGCAAGCTGAAGCTGGTTGCCGGTCTCGGCGCCGGCCTGTTCTCGTCCGAGGAAGTGGGCGAGAACGAGATCGAGAAGCTCAAGCAGGGCGACATGCTGGAATCGAGCTTCGGCGAGTTTGCCAGCGAGAGCCCGGCACTGTACGAGACCATCATCGGCGAGCGCGACCGCTACATGGCCACGCGCCTGCGCGAGGAACACAACCCGCAGCAGCGTGAAGTGCTGGCGGTTGTCGGTGCGGGTCATCTGGCAGGCCTGGCGCGTTACCTGGAAACCGACACCGAGGCACCGGCACCGCTGCGCGCCGAGCTGGAGGCGGTGCCGAAGAAGCGCAACATTCCGTGGTTCACGCTGGGCATCCTGGCCATCGTGGCGACCGGCATCGGCGTGGGCTTCTACCGCGGTGGTCTGGGCGTGGGGACCGAACTGCTGGCGACCTGGGCGATGTATACCGGCGGCCTGGCGGGCCTGGGCTGCCTGCTGGCAGGCGGTCACCCGCTGAGCATCCTCACCGCGATCGCGGTGGCCCCGTTCAAGCCGTTCCGCCTGAGCATCCCGACCGGCGCATTCTCGGCGCTGGTGGAAGCGCGCCTGCGCAAGCCGGCGTACGAAGACTTCCTGAAGCTGCGCGACGACGCGCAGAGCCTGAAGGGCTGGTACCGCAATCGGGTCACGCGCGTGGTGCTGACGTTCATGCTGACCAACATCGGCAGCATGCTCGGCCTGTGGCTGACCACCTTCAAGGTGTGGGGCAAGGTGGCGGGTTGATTGTTCCGTGTAGCGTCGAGCCAAGCTCGACTGCGCTCTGGAAGGTGCCAACCTTGGTTGGCACGCCATGCCCGGCAAAAAAAGGGGGAGGCCGCCCCACTACGACCGGCCTCCCCCACACCACAACACGTTGATGTGCATTACAGCCGGGCAGCGCCCGGCTCTACCATTTCCACTCCACGCGCGCGGCGGATCAACCGCGTCACGGCATTGCGCAGGTCATCCAGCACCGCATAGATGGTCGGCAGGAACAGCAGGCTGACCACCGTGGAGAACGCCAGGCCGCCGGCAATCGCGCGCGCCATCGGCGCGTACTCCGGGCCGTTGCCGAACATCTGCGTGTTGGTCAGCGAGATCGGCACCATCGCCAGGATTGCCGTGCCCATCGTCATCATGATCGGGCGCAATCGCTCGCGTGAGCCCTCCACCAGCGCCTGCGTGCGTCCCATGCCGCCGCGCCGCAGATTGTTGATGTGCTCGATCATCACGATGCCGTTGTTCACCACCACGCCCATCAGCACCAGGATGCCGATGAAGGACATGATCCCGAACGAGGTGCCGGTGATCCAGAACAGCCAGAACACACCGAAGATCGAGAACAGCACGCCGCTCATGATCGCCGCCGGGAACAGCAGCGACTCGAACACCGCCGCCATCACCACGTAGATCATCACCAGCGCGATCAGCAGGTTGAACACCATCTGCTGCATCGCTTCGTCGTCGTTGCCGTAGTCGCCGCCATCGAAGGTGAAGCCATAGCCGGCCGGGAAATTCATCGGCTTGAGCACGGACTCCATCGCCTTGCGGCCATCCGGCGCGGTGACCTTCTCGGCCAGGTTGGCCTTGATGGTCAGCGTGGTCTGGCGGTTGGTACGACCGATCTGGGTCGCCGATGAACCGACGTCAACGGTGACCAGGCTCAGCAGTGGCACGCTGCGACCGTCACCGGTGCGCACGCTGAAGCCGGCCAGGTCTTCCGGGCTGCTCTGCTCGGCGCCAGCGAAGCGCACCCATACCGGTACTTCATTGTCGCCGCGGCGGAACTCGCGCATCGGCGCACCGCGCAGGGCCAGGCCGACGAAGCTGGCGACCTGCTCGGCATTGAAGCCGAATGCGGCGGCACGCTCGCGGTCGACGCGCACCTTCAGCTCGCCGCCCTTCTCGCCGTTGTCGATGCGCACGTCGCGCAGCTCGGCACGCTGGGCCAGCAGCGGCACCACTTCCTGGCCGATCTCCTGCAGCATCGAACTGGAGTCGCCCACCAGCTGCACCTGCACGCCCTGGTTGCCGCCACCGCCGCCATCACCGCCCTGGTTGCCAACGAAGTAGTCGGTGCGGGCCGACTTCGGCAGGCCCTTGCGCAGCTCTTCCTGCAGCGCCTTGATGTCCTTGGCGTACTTCTCGTCCAGGGTGACCACGGTCGAGCTGCCTTCCTGCTCGCTGTACCAGGAGTACACCTGCTTGACGTGCAGGCGCTCGCGGTTGGCGTCGATCCAGTTCTCCACGCGCGCCACTTCCTCGGACATCTGCCGATAGGTGTAGGCGCCCTTCCACATGTAGCCGATGAAGATGTCCTTGCCGCCATCCCCACCGAACATGTCGACCTTGGTCAGCTTCATCGGCACCAGGCTGACCAGCACCACCAGCACGATGCCGAGCAGGCTCCAGCCGCGATGGTGCAGCGACCAGTCCAGCAGCCTGGCGTAGCGGCGTTGCAGCCGCGCGATCAGGCCGGTCTGCGAGTGCACCAGCTTGGGCGTGGCCATGCGCGCGGACAGCATCGGGATCAGGCTGACCGCGACCAGCCACGAGGCCAGCAGCGAGACCGAGATGGTGATCGCGATCTGCGCCATGAAGATGCTGATGTTGTTGGTCTCGCCAAACAGGTTCGGCACGAACACGATGCAATGGCACAAGGTGCCAGCGCTGAGCGCGATGGCCACGTTGCGGGTGCCGATGATCGAGGCCAGACGCGGCTGTCCCGGCATGCGCTCGCGCTCCTGGTAGATGCTCTCCACCACCACCACGGCGTTGTCGACCAGCATGCCCACAGCCAACAGCAGGCCCATCATGGTCAGGATGTTCAGCGTCACCCCGACGAAGTACATGAAACCCAGGGTGATGGTGAAGCAGATCGGAATGGCCAGGGTCACCATCAGCGTGGACGGCCAATGGCGCAGGAAGAAGAACAGCACCGTGATCGACAGGATCAGGCCGACCGCACCGGCCTCGGCCAGTTCCAGCAGCGAGGAGGTCACCGCCTTGCCCTGGTTGTCGATCACCTTGATCTGGACGTCGCGCATCGACGCTTCGGCACGGATCGCTTCAACCTCGGCCAGCGCCGCGCGCGACACCTCCACCAGGTTGGCACTGCGCTCCTTGAAGATATCCAGCCCGACCGCCGGGTTGCCGTCCAGACGGCGCCCGTAGTTCATCCGCGCCGGCTTCAGGCGCACGTCGGCGATGTCGCCCAGGCGCAGGCCCTTGGCGTTGATCACCAGGTCGCGCATTTCCTGCAGGTCGGTGATCTCGCCCACCGGCTGCACGCGCACGCGCTGGCCGTTGTCGTCGATCTGCCCGGCCGAGATCGAGAAGTTCAGCGTGCGCAGGCGGTCACTCAGCTCGTTGATGCTCAGCCCATGCGCGTTGAGCCGGTTCGGATCAATAGCGATCTCCACCTCGTTCGGCGGCGCGCCGGTGATGTCGACGCGGGCCACGCCGGGGATACGCTCGATGCGCCGCTTGAACTCGCGGTCGAGCATGTCGTAAGCGGTGGTCAGGTCGCTGGTGCTGGCCAGGCGCACCTTCAGCACCGGCTGGTCGCTGCTGGACCACTTGAACACGTTGTAGCGCTGCAGGTCGTCGGGCAGATCGCTGCGGATCGCGTCGATGCGTTCGCGTGCATCGGAGGCGGCGATGGCGATGTCGCGGTCCCAGTCGCTGAACTCGATGAAGATCAGCGCCGCCTCGGAGGTGGCCGACGAGCGCATGCGCTTGATGCCGGTCATCGTCGCCAGCGATTCCTCCACCGGGCGGATGATGGTCCGCTCCACTTCCTCCGGGGTTGAACCGGTGTACGGAATCTGCACGAACAGGAAGGGCGCGGAAATGTCCGGCAACGCTTCCAGCGGCAACCGGAACGAGGCGATCAGGCCGATCACCACCAGTGACACGAAGCACATGATGGTGGTGACCGGGCGGCGGATGGAGAACTCGGCAACACTCATGCCGGCTCCTCCGCACCCGCCGCGCTGCCTGCTGCGCCCGGCTCGATCTCGCCGGCATGCTTGCGGCCACGCTCGCGGTAATAGGCGTCACCACGGCGGTCCATCAGGTCGTAGACCACCGGGATCACCAGCAGGGTCAGCAGGGTCGACACCAGCAGGCCACCGATCACAGTGATCGCCATCGGCGCGCGTACTTCGGCGCCCTCGCCCATCGCCACCGCCAGCGGCAGGAAGCCGAACAGCGTGCACAGCGTGGTCATGATGATCGGCCGCAGGCGCGAGCGTGCACCTTCCACCAGCGCCTCGTGCTTGGCCACGCCGGCCTCGCGCAGCTGGTTGACCTTGTCGATCAGGATGATCGCGTTCTTGGTGACCAGGCCGACCAGCAGGATCAGACCGATGAACACCACCACCGAGATGGGCTTGCCGGTCAGCATCAGTGCCAGGATCGCGCCGACCAGCGCCAGCGGGATCGTGAACAGGATCACGAACGGATGCAGCAGCGATTCGAACTGCGAGGCCATCACCAGGTAGACCAGGAAGATCGCCAGGCCGAAGGCGAAGATCAGCGACTTCGCCGCCTGCGCCAGTTCCTCGCCCTGGCCACCGATGTGCAGGCCGACACCCGCGCCCAGCGGCTGTTCGGCCACCATCTGCTGCACTTCGCGCATGGCCGCGCCGAGGTCGATGTCGCGCAGGTTGGCCGAGACCACCGCAACGCGGGTCTGGTCGGCGCGATGGATCTCGCTGGGGCCAGTGGTGGCAACCACGTCGGCCACCGCATCCAGCGTGACCGGCCGGGAGCTGCCCGGATTGACGATCAACCGGCGGATGCTCTCCACGCTGGCGCGGTCGCCTTCCTGGGCACGCACCAGCACGTCGATCTTGCGGTCGCGGAAGCTGTAGCGGGTGGCCACGTCGCCACGCACCTTCTTCACCACCACGTCGGCGATCTGGCGGGTGGTCAGGCCCAGCGCACCGGCACGTTCCTGGTCGAAGCGGATCTGGATTTCCGGGAAGCCCTCTTCCACCGTGGACTTCACGTCGGCGTAGTGCGCATTGCCACGCAGCATCGCCGCCAGGCGCTGGCCAGCCACTTCCAGGGTCGCCATGTCCTGCCCGCGCAGCTCGATTTCCAGCGGCGTGGAGAAGCTGAACAACGCCGGCCGCGCGAAGTCGACCTGTGCCCCCGGATGCTGGCCCATGCTGTTGCGCAGGCGCTCGGTGATCTCGGCTTCAGTGCGTGCATTGCCACCGCCTTCCATCACTACGGTCAGCTTGCCGATGTTCTCGCCGCTCTCGGTCGGGCTGGCATCCAGGCGGGTGCCGCTGCCACTGACGCCGTACAGCGAGGCCACGCCTTCACCCTTGCCATGCGCCAGCTGCAGCTCACGCACCAGCGCATCGGTCTGCTTGAGCGGTGTGCCGGCCGGCAGCTTCACCGTCATCTCGAAACGGTCCTGCGCCAGCTGCGGGATCAGGTCGGCACCGAGCATCGGCACCAGCGCCATGGTCGCCACGAAGATGATCGTGGCCACGCCGAGCACCTTGCCCGGATGGGCCAGCGCGCTCGGCAACAGGCGCAGATAGCCGCGCTCGGCACCGGCGTAGGGCTTCATTGCCAGGTCGCTGGCCTTGCGCATCACCGGGCCGACCACTGCCACGACGCCCCGCCACGCACGTACGACCAGCCAGGCCAGCGCATAGAAGCTCCAGCGCGCGGTTGCGACGGCACCACGACGGCCCAGCGCCACCGGCTTCTGCCAGCGGTTCTGCGGCTGCCACGGTTCGTTCGGCGCCTCTTCCGGGAATGCCAGCGGCGGCCGGCCCTTCAGCGAGCTCAGCATCGGAATCAGCGTCATCGACACCAGCAGCGAGATCGCGATGGCGATCGCCACGGTCAATGCCTGGTCGCGGAACAGCTGGCCGGCGATGCCATCGACGAACACCAGCGGCAGGAACACGGCGATGGTGGTCAGGGTCGAGGCAACCACCGCCATGCTCACTTCGCGGGTACCGACGATCGCTGCCTGCAGGATGCCCAGGCCACGCTCGCGGGCCTTGGCAATGCTCTCCAGCACCACGATCGAGTCGTCCACCACCAGGCCGGTGGCCAATGCCAGGCCGCCCAGCGACATCACGTTCAAGCTGAGGCCGAGCTGGCCCATGAAGAAGAACGTGGCGATGATCGAGACCGGCAACGACAGGCTGATCACGAACGTGCTCCAGCCATCACGCAGGAACAGGAAGATGATCAGGATCGCCAGCAGGCCACCGATCACAGCATCCTTCTTGACGTCGGCGATGGCGTGCTCGATGAAGCGCGACTGGTCCTCGATGGTGGTCATCTCGACGTCGGACGGGAACGTGCCCTTGATCTGCTCCAGGCGCTTGCGCAGCGCTTCGGCGGTGGAAACCGTGTTGGCGTCGCCTTCCTTGTAGATGGCCAGTTCAACCGATTCCTTGCCGCCCAGGCGGATCACCGCTTCGCGTTCCTTGTAGCCCTGGCGAACGGTGGCCACGTCCTTCAGGCGCACCGGAACACCGTTGGCGACTACGCTGGAGCCACCACCGGACGATGCGCTCTGCGCCGCCGAAGCCGCCGCGATGGCTGCGGCCGAACCGGTCGACGCGGCGATGTTGAACATCTGCTGCAATGCCGAGTCGGCTGCACTTCCGTTCGAGCCCTGGGTGGTGACCAGCAGGTTGCGGATCTCCTCCAGGTCGGCGAACTGGTTGACGGTGCGCACCAGGAAGCGCTGCGACCCCTCCTCCAGGCGACCGCCGGAGATGTTGATGTTCTCGTCCTTCAGGCGCTTGATGACGGTGTCGATCGGCAGGTTCAGCTGTGCCAGCTTCTGCTGGTCGATGTCGACCTGGATTTCATCTTCCAGGCCGCCGCCGACCTTGACCGCTGCCACGCCGGCAACCGGCTCCAGCTTCTTCTTCAGGTCTTCATCGGCATAGCGGCGCAGGCCGGTCAGCTCGCGGACCGCATCGGCATCGCTGGTCGGCGCCACCTTGTTCGACAGCACCAGGCGCATGATCGGCTCGGTGGACGGATTGAAGCGCAGCAGCACCGGGGCCTTGGCCTCCAGTGGCAGGTTCAGCGCTTCCATCTTGTCACGCACCTCCAGGCTGGCCTGGTCCATGTTGGTGCCCCAGGCGAACTCCAGCACCACGTCGCTCTGGCCGGTGCGCGAGACCGACTTCAGCTTGCGCAGGTTCTTGACCACGCCGACCGCCTCTTCGACCGGCTGGGTGATCAGGGTTTCGATTTCGGTCGGCGCCGAACCGGTGTACTCGGTGCGCACGGTCAGCGTCGGGTAGCTCAGGTCGGGCAACAGGTTGACCTTGAGGTTGCCCAGCGCGATCAGGCCGAACAGCAGCAGGGTGACCGTGCACATGGCGATGGTCACGCGGCGGCGGGTGGCGAATTCCACCAGGCCGCCGCGCATGCCGGCGGCGGCGCCATCGCTCGCCGGCGAGGCACCGTGGTCGTGGCCCGGGGCGGTCATTGCTTGCTCCCGGCCTTGTCTGCCGGCTTGGCGGCCGCTGCGACCGTCTTCGCCTTTGCCTTCGGATCGGCGATCACCTGCACCGCGGTACCGTCGCGCAGCGCGACCTTGCCGGCGGTGACCACCTGATCACCGGCCGCCAGGCCATCACGGATCTCCACCCACGGGCCCTCGGCGTAACCCAGCTTGACCGGAACGCGTGCGACCTTGCCTTCGCGCACCCGGAACACCGCCGGCTCACCGTCGTCGAGCAGCGCCAGGCGCGGCACCACGAGCGCATCGGCACGCTGGTCGTAATCGATGCGGATGCGCCCGAACATGCCGGGCTGCAGCGCGTGCGCGGCGCCATCGAAGGCGCTGACCACGCGAAACGTGCCGCTGCCCGAATCCACCACGGGCGCGATGCGATCGACGGTGCCGGTGAAGCTCTGGCCCGGCAGCGCATCGGCGGCCAACGTCACCGGCTGGCCGGCACGCAGCGTGGCCAGCTCCCGTTCGGGCACGTTGAGGGTGGCTTCCAGGCGCGAGTTGTCGACGATGCGGAAGATCGGCGTGTTGATCTGCACGAAGTTGCCGGTCTTGATCGAGCGCGATGCGATCACGCCGGAGATCGGTGCCACCACCGTGGTGTAGGACAGTTCCAGCGTGGCCAGGCGGTACTGCGCACGGACGTTTTCCAGATCAAAGCGCAGCTGATCGACATCGGCAGCACTGACCATCTGCTGGCCAACCAGTTTCTGTGCACGTTGGTAGTTGTTTTCCAGCTTGCGCATCTGCGCTTCGCTCTGGGCTACGGCCAGGCGTGCGCGGTCCGGGTCCAGGCGCACCAGCGGCTGGCCGGCGGTGACCCGCTGGCCTTCCTCGACCAGCACCGCCAGCGCCACACCGGAGGTCTTGGCCACCACCTGCGACTCGGCGCGTGGTTCCAGCGCGGCGGTGCCTGTGTAACTGGCCGCGACCGCGCGATGGCTGGCCACGGCCACTTCGACCGGGACCGCATCGACCTTCTTCTCCTCCTTGGTCTCGGCGGCCTTGGCTTCGGAATTGGGCCCTGCGGCGCAACCGCCCAGCAACAGGGAGGTGGAGATCAGCAGTGCGGCAGCGCAGATTCCGCTGCGACGGCCGGACGGGAAGGTTGGGTGCGACATCGTCAGGTCCCTGGAGGATGCGTGGACAGGTGTGGTAGCAAAGTAATGCACCACTTCACGGCAACACCATATCCCAAAGGTCATGGTGTCTTCACGCCGCTGGTCGGCCCGACCCCATTTCAGCTAGATGAAACCTGAGGCTATACTCGGGGCGTTCCGTACCTCACGCCGGAACGACCAGACCCGAATCCCCGGAAACGACACCATGCGCCCGCAGCCGCTCGCCGCTTGTCTCGCTCTGGCCGTCCTCCTGCCCCTTGGGGCCGCCGCACAGCCCGCTCCTGCTCCTGCCACACCCGCTCCGGCCCCGGCTCCTGCCGCCGCGCCGGCGCCTGCCGCGCCCACCGGCAACTTCGACAATGGCCGCGTGCTGGCCTACACCTGCCAGGGGTGCCACGGCATCACCGGCTACAAGAACGCCTACCCCAGCTACCGGGTGCCGAAGATCGGCGGCCAGACCCAGCAGTACCTGGCCCAGGCCCTGACCGAGTACCGCCAGGGCAAGCGCCGGCATCCGACGATGCAGGCGCAGTCGATGAGTTTCAGCGAACAGGAGATCGCCGATCTCTCTGTTTACCTGTCCACCGTCAAGTAAGGCCCGCCCATGTCGAAAGCCGCGCATCCGCTGCGTCACGCCATCGCCCTGTCCGTTGCCCTGCTGCTGGCGGCCTGTTCACAGTCGCAGGTGGAAAACAGCGAGAAATCCGCCGCCGACCCGGGCCATGCCAGTGGCGAACACGGCTCTTCTTCTTCGGCTGGCCTGCCTGCAGGTCGCGAGGCCGCCGGTGAAGCCCGCGCCAAGGTGAAGGGCAAGGCCACCAACCAGAGCTGCATCGACTGCCACGGGGCCGATGGCAATGCGCCGATCGATCCGACCTATCCGAAGCTGGGTGGGCAGTACGGTGACTACCTGGCGCATGCGCTGCAGGCCTACCGCGCCGGTGACCGCCAGCACATGTTGATGACGCCACAGGCGAAGGACCTGAGTGATCAGGACATCGCCGATCTGGCGGCGTATTTCGGCAGCCGGCCGAGCCAGCTGCGGGATCTGCACGGGGTCAAATGACCGCTCTGCGCGGATCATGACTGCTGCAATCTGATGCGTTCATGGGCGTTACTTTTCTTTGCGCGCAAAGAAAAGTAACCAAAAGAAACGCTCCGCCGTCCGCGAGCCGATGCTACGCACCGGTACCCTGCGCTCCTCGGTCCACCGAGGGACGGCGCGGGAACTCGCTGCGCTCAGACACCCGCGCCTCTTCGCCCTCGTCGGACCTGCGGTGCTCGGCTCGCTTCAAGGCGGAATCAGATCAAAAGCCACAGCCGCCCGCAGGGCGAGACGGCCGTGGTAGCCGCTCAGCCTTCCAGCTCTTCCCAGCGCGCGTAAGCGGCATCCAGCTCGGCCTGCACCTTCGCCAGCTGCTGGGTGTGCGCGGTCACTTCGGCGCTGCTGCGGGTGTAGAACGACGGGTCGTTCATCGCCGAGGTCAGGCCTTCGACATCGCCTTCCAGCTTCTCGATGGTCTTCGGCAGCTGCTCCAGTTCGCGCGCTTCCTTGTAGGCCAGCTTGCGCTTGGGTGCGGCCGGAGCTGCGGTAGCCGGGGTGGCCGGCGCAGCGGCCGCCGGCTTGGCGGCAGGGGCCGCGGCAGGCGCTGCGATGCTGGCCGCATAACGCTGCCAGTCGCTGTAGCCCCCTACGTACTCGCCGATCACGCCGTCGCCTTCCATCACCAGCGTGGAGGTCACCACGTTGTCGATGAAGTCACGGTCGTGGCTGACCAGCAGCAGCGTACCGGTGTACTCGCCCAGCAGCTCTTCCAGCAGCTCCAGGGTTTCCACGTCCAGGTCGTTGGTCGGTTCGTCCATCACCAGCAGGTTGGACGGCTGCGCGAACAGCTTGGCCAGCAGCAGGCGGTTGCGCTCGCCACCGGACAGGCGGGTAATCGGCGCACGCGCGCGTTCCGGGGTGAACATGAAGTCCTGCAGATAGGCATGCACATGCTTGCGCTTGCCGTTGAACTCGAGGAAATCGCGGCCTTCGGCGACGTTCTCGATCGCGCTCCAGTCTTCGCGCAGCACCGCGCGGTACTGGTCGAAATACGCGATCTGCAGGTTGGTGCCGGCGTTGACTTCGCCCTTGGCCGGCTGCAGTTCGCCCAGCAGCAGCTTGAGCAGCGTGGTCTTGCCGCTGCCGTTGGGACCGATCAGACCGATGCGGTCGCCGCGCATGATGGTGGTGGTGAAATCGCGGACCATGGTGCGCTCGCCGAAGGCGAACGAAATGTCCTTGACATCGATGACCTTCTTGCCGGAACTGACGCCCTGTGCGGCTTCCATCTTGACGTTGCCGCTGAGGTCGCGACGCTGCGAACGCTCCACGCGCATCGCCTTCAGGCGGCGCACGCGGCCTTCGTCGCGGGTGCGACGGGCCTTGATGCCCTGCCGGATCCAGACTTCTTCCTGCGCCAGCAGCTTGTCGAAGCGGGCGTTTTCCTGCGCCTGCGCATTGAGGCGTTCCTCGCGGCGGCGCTCGTAGTTGGCCCAGTCGCCTGGCCAGCTGGTGACCTGGCCGCGGTCGATCTCGACGATGCGGGTGGCCAGGGCACGCAGGAAGCGACGGTCATGGGTGACGAACACCACGCTGCCGCTCCAGCCCTTCAGGAACGCTTCGAGCCAGTCGATGGCTTCGATGTCCAGGTGGTTGGTCGGTTCGTCCAGCAGCAGCACGTCCGGGCTGGACACCAGCGCGCGGGCGAGCAGCACGCGGCGCTTCATGCCGCCGGACAGGCGGCCGAACTCGGCCTCGCCATCCAGGTCGAGCTTGGTCAGGGTTTCGCTGACGCGCTGGTCCAGGCCCCAGCCGTTGGCGGCATCGATCTTGGCCTGCACGTTGCCGAGGGCTTCGCCATCGAAGACTTCGGCATGGCTGAGGTGGTGGAATTCAGCCAGCCACTGGCCCAGCTCGCCAAGGCCGTCGGCGACGACCTCGAACACCGAGCCGGCCGCGCCGTGCGGCACTTCCTGCTCCAGGCGGGTGACGCGCACGCCCTGCTGCACGCGGACTTCGCCGTCATCGGGCTTGTGGTCGCCGGACAGCAGCTTGAGCAGGGTGGATTTGCCGGCGCCGTTGCGGCCGATCAGGGCGATGCGTTCGCCCGGCTCGATCGACAGTTCGGCCTTTTCCAGCAACAACGGGCCGCCGACGCTGAAGTCGACGTTCTGCAGAGTAATCAGAGGCATCCGGATATTGTACGGGTTGGGGGCGTCGGCCGGGTTGCACCCGCCACCCGCAGTAGTGCCGGCCGCTGGCCGGCAACTTCAACGGCAACGTGAAAAGCTGGTTTCCTGTGGGATGGCGGGATGGTTGGAATCGACTGGGGATCTGATGGCTTATTCCACGTCCCCCAGCAGCGCCTGCAACCCCGGCAGCCACTGCTTGCCGGGATGCCGCACCAGCCACAGCGTGCGCTGCAGGGCCGGCAGCGGGGTTTCGAGCACGCGCAGGCGGCCCAGGGCCAATGGCTCTTCCAGCGCGTGACGCGAAAGACAGGCCAGGCCGAGGCCGGCGATGGCGGCCTGCTTGATTGCTTCGGTGTTGCCCAGCTGCAGGGTCTGGGCGAAGCCACGCAGGTGCGGCAGCAGCGCCTGTTCGACAGCTTCGCGGGTGCCGGAGCCGGGCTCGCGCAGCAGCCAGCGTGCGCCGCGAAGTTCATCCAGCGTCCAGCGCGCGGGGGCATCGGCGGCAGCCACGATCACCAGCGGGTCCTGCTGCCAGGCGGTCACCTGCAGGCCGCGCCCGTGGCACGGGCCTTCGATCAGGCCAGCGTCGACGTCCAGGCGCTGCACGGCGGCGACCACGCCGGCACTGTTGTCGATGCGTAGATCAACCTCAGCCTGTGGCGCCTGGCGCAGCAGTTCGGCGATGCGTGGCGGCAGCAGGTAATTGCCGATGGTGGTACTGGCGGCCAGCACCAGCCGCAGCGGTGCCCCCTGCGACGGGTCGCCGCCGGCGGCCAGCTGACGCTCCAGGTCGGCGGCGTTGACCAGCAAGGTGCGCGCCGGCTCCAGCAGTGCGCGGCCGTGCCCGTTCAGCGCCAGGCGGCGGCCGATGCGGTCGAACAGCGGGGTGCCGAAGTGCGCCTCCAGCTCCTGCAGTGCGGCGCTGCTGGCCGACTGCGAGAGCGCAATGGCCTGGCCGGCAGCGGTGGTGCTGCCATAGTCGGCGATGGCGACGAAGACCTGCAGTTGGCGCAAGGTCAGGCGCATGGCACTTACCTTTTTGATGGGTAGGTTTCACCCATATTATTCGTTTTACAGGTCATCGTTCCGGGCGCACGCTTGCCCCATCACTCCAGCCCTGCTCCTGCCATGAATGCCCCCGCCCTCTCCTCCTGGTCCCTGCCCGCCCTGCGCCAACGCTGGCAGCCGCGTCTGCCCGGCCTGCTGCTGGTGGGCCTGATCGCGGCGGCGTCGCTGTATCTGGCCGAGCTGCCGTGGCTCCAGGCGCACGGCTTGAGCGCGCTGACCGTGGCGATCGTCGCCGGCATCGTGGTCGGCAACACCTTCTACCCGCGGCTGGCACCGGGCAGCGCGGCCGGTGTCGGCTTTTCCAAGCACTGGCTGCTGCGCGCCGGCATCGTGCTGTACGGGTTGCGCCTGACCTTCCAGGACATCGGCCATGTCGGCGTCACTGGCGTGCTGATGGACGTGCTGGTGGTTGCCAGCACCTTCGGCCTGGCCTGCTGGGTGGGAGTGCGCGTGTTCAAGATGGAACGCGAGGCGGCGATGCTGATCGGCGCCGGCAGCGCAATCTGCGGCGCAGCGGCCGTAATGGCCGCCGAACCGGTGGTGCGTGGCCGTGCGGCGCAGGTCACGGTGGCGGTCTCTACGGTGGTGGTGTTCGGCACGCTGGCGATGTTCCTGTATCCGGCGTTGTATGCACTGGTTCAGTCACACGGCTGGCTGGCAATGGACGCACGGCAGTACGGCCTGTTCACCGGTGCGACGGTGCATGAAGTGGCGCAGGTAGTGGCCGCCGGCCGTGCGGTGAACGAAGCCGCCGCCGATACCGCGGTGATCACCAAGATGGTGCGGGTGATGCTGCTGGCGCCGTTCCTGATCGCGCTGTCGCTGTGGCTGGCGCGTGGCGGCAAGGCCAGCACCGACGGCAACACGGCGCGCATCGTGGTGCCGTGGTTCGCGTTCGGTTTCGTGGCAGTGGCCGGTTTCAATTCGCTGCATCTGCTGCCGGCCGGCCTGCAGGCGGGGCTGGTACAGCTGGATACCGTACTGCTGGCGATGGCGATGGCCGCGCTGGGCCTGACCACCCACGTCTCGGCGCTGCGCCAGGCGGGCCTGAAGCCGCTGCTGCTGGCGCTGATCCTGTTCGCCTGGCTGCTGTTCGGTGGCCTGGCGATTCATCAGGGCGTGCTGGCGTTGCTGGGCTGAGGAAGAGCGTGCCGACCAAGGTCGGCACCCACATGGATGAAGGCCCTGTGGCAGGGACCTGCCGCGCGGACGGGTACAATGCGCCATGACTGACTTCTCGACCCTGCCACTGAGCCCGGCCCTGCAGCCCGGCCTGGATGCCCTCGGCTACACCAACCTTACCCCCGTGCAGGCGCAGAGCCTGCCGGCCATCCTGGATGGCCGCGATGTGATCGCACAGGCGCCGACCGGCAGCGGCAAGACCGCCGCCTTCGGCCTGGGCCTGCTGCAGGCCATCGACCCCAGCATGATCCGCGTGCAGGCGCTGGTGCTGTGCCCGACCCGCGAACTGGCCGACCAGGTCGGCAAGCAGATCCGCAAGCTGGCCACCGGCATCCCCAACCTGAAGCTGTTGCTGCTGGTCGGCGGCGTGCCGCTGGGCCCGCAGCTGGCCTCGCTGGAAGGCCATGACCCACACGTTGTGGTCGGCACCCCCGGCCGCGTGCAGGAGCTGGCACGCAAGCGCGCGCTGAATCTTGGCGCGGTGCGCACGCTGGTGCTGGACGAGGCCGACCGCATGCTCGACATGGGCTTCGAGGAGCCGATCCGCGAGATCGCCGGCCGCACCCACAAGGACCGCCAGAGCCTGCTGTTCTCGGCCACCTTCCCCGACAGCATCCGCGCCATGGCGCGTGACCTGCTGCGCGACGCGGTGGAAGTAACGGTGGAAGGCGCCGACCAGGCACCGGCGATCCGCCACCTGTTCTGCGAGGTGGAACCGGCGCACCGCCAGAAAGCGCTGGCCGGCCTGCTGCTGAAGTACACCCCGGAATCGGCGGTGGTGTTCTGCAACACCCGCAAGGACGTGGACGAAGTTGCCAACTCGCTGCAGCAGTTCGGCTTCTCCGCGCTGGCCCTGCATGGCGACATGGAACAGCGCGACCGCGAGGAAGTGCTGTTGCTGCTGGCCAACCGCAGCTGCAACGTGCTGGTGGCCAGCGACGTGGCCGCACGTGGCCTGGACGTGGAAGATCTGGCGGCAGTGATCAATTACGAGCTTCCGACCGACGTGGAAAGCTACCAGCACCGCGTCGGCCGTACCGGCCGTGCCGGTGCCAGTGGCCTGGCGATCAGCCTGGTGGCCGGCCGCGAGAAGACCCGCGCCGAAGCCATCGAAGCGCAGATGGGGCAGCCGCTGGACTGGCAGAAGACGCCGCTGGCAACCTCGCGCCCGGCCGAACTGCCGCAGGCCGCGATGCGCACGCTGCGGATTGACGGTGGCAAGACCGACAAGCTGCGCCCAGGCGACATCCTCGGTGCGCTGACCGGTGATGCCGGCCTGTCGAGCAAGTTCATCGGCAAGATCGCGATCTTCCCGACCCGCTCCTACGTGGCGATCGCCCGTGAGCAGGCCAACAAGGCCGTGGCCAAGCTGGAAGCCGGCAAGATCAAGGGCCGTCGTTTCCGCGTGCGGATGATGTGATTGAAGCAGCGTTGCCAACCACGGTTGGCAATGATCTGACCTGGTAGTGGCCAACCTTGGTTGGCCCATCCGTGGCGTCAATCGCGAAAAGCGCTGCCAACCAAGGTTGGCAACTACCGGTTCCCGGCCATTCGCTCTGGTAGATGCCAACCTTGGTTGGCACCTGCCCTTCGATCAGAACACCAGTTCGGTGTGCAGCGGCAGATCCGATTCCCAGCGGGCGCGACCACCCAGGCCGTCCAGTTCGACCAGTACGCCGGCACCGACCACGTCAACGCCCAGGCGGCGCACCAGCGACAGCGCAGCGACCAGCGTGCCGCCGGTGGCCAGCACGTCGTCGATGATCGCCACGCGGGCCCCGGCCGGCAGCGCATCGGCGTGCACTTCGATGCAGTCACTGCGGTATTCCAGCGTGTATTCCTCGCGCAGCACCTGGCCCGGCAGCTTGCCCGGCTTGCGCACCGGCACGAAGCCCACGCCCAGTTCCAGCGCCATCGCGGCGCCGAGGATGAAGCCACGCGATTCGATACCGATCACCGCGTCCAGCTTCTGGTCGCGCCAACGGTCGGCCATCGCGGTGATGGCACCGCGGAAGTCCTCTCTATGGGCGAGCAGCGGCATGATGTCCTTGAAGAGGATGCCGGGCTTGGGGAAGTCGGCGATGTCGCGCAGTCGGGAGGCCCACTGCGGAGCGACGAGGGCGTCGGTCATGTCACATTGGCTATCTGATGGCGGCATAGGGTACCTGTTCCGGGCGCCGCCTGCCTGTTGAGGGGTGTTCGGGCCGGGCTGCGCCCGGCACCTGCAGAGGCTTCAAGCAACGGCAACGGCAACGGCAGAAGCGGGTTTCCTGTGGGATGGCGGGGTGGGTCCGGTGGCGGGGGCCGCTGCAAGTACGTCCATGTAAGCTCGGTCGCCGCATCCATGCGGCTCACGCCCCCGCAACCGGACCCACCCCGCCTTCGACAGTTTCCTGCGACCTGTCGTAGATCCACGCCATGCGTGGATGAATCTTCATCGAAATCGAATATTTCGAGAATTGAACAAAAAGCATCCACGCATGGCGTGGATCGACCGTGTCGACCAAGGTCGACACCTACCCACAGCAACGGGAATCTGTCGGAGGCGGGGCGGTGTCGGAGTGCGGGGTGTCAGCCGCATGGGCCCGAGGCATGCCTCGGGCGGGTTGGGCAGGACGCCCAACCCCGGTCTTGCCGTGTGCGCAGGAAAGCGCACACGAGCAAGCGGCTGCCAAGCCTACACGGACGTACTTGCGGCGTCCCCGCACTCCGACACCGCCCCGCCAAACCACGGAATCCAGCTTTTGCTCTGGCTGTTGACCTGGCCTCTGCGGGTGCAGGGCGCAGCCCTGCCGAAACCCACCCTCAGGAACTGCAGGACAACATCGAGCAGCCGGCGCGGTTGTCGGCCCACGCCGGCCGCTTGCCGGCATAGTGCTCCAGGCCGGCGCGCTCGGTATACGGATCGCGCAGCACATCCTGTAACGCATGAACACCGCCGAGGTCGCCCTGTTCGGCGCGATCGATGGCCTCCTGCGCCAGCCAGTTGCGCAGCACGTACAGCGGATTGGCCGCGGCCATCTTCGCCGTGCGCTCGCTGGCCGACAGCGGATCCACGCGCAGCCGCGCCGCGTAATCCTGCAGCCACTGCTGCAACGGTGCCTGCACCGACTGCTGGCGTGCCTCGTCGTAGTACACCGCGTCCAGCACACCCACATCGGGCGACGCTGGATCAACGCGCATCAGCGCGCGCCAGGCCAGGGTCATGTCCATTGCGCCGTCCTGCATCAACTGCTGCCAGCGCAGGTAGAACTGCAGGTCTTCATCATCCGCCGCAGCCAGGCCGAGTTTCGCTGCGGCATCGCGACGGGTGCAGGCGACGAAGGTGGACTGGTACGCGGCCAATCCTGCCTGCAACGGTTCGACATCGGCGAACAACGGTGACAACGCCTGTGCCAATCGGCTCAGGTTCCAGTACGCCACCTGCGGCTGTGTACCGAAGCGGTAGCGACGCCCCTGGGCATCGGTGGTGTTCGGTGTCCAGTCCGGGTCGAAGTCCTCGACCCAGCCATAAGGACCGTAGTCGAGCGTGAGGCCGAGCACGGACAGGTTGTCGGTGTTCATCACGCCATGCACGAAACCGACGCGCATCCAGTGCGCGATCATCTCGGCAGTGCGCACCGCGATCTGCGCGAACCAGTCGCCGTACAGCGCCTCCCCCTGCCCTTCAAGCTCCGGAAAGTCGCGGGCGATGCACGCGTCGACCAGCTGCCGCAACAAGGCAGTTTCGCCGCGTGACGCTGGCAGTTCGAAGGAACCAAAGCGCAGGAACGAGGGCGATACCCGGCACACGATGGCGCCGGGCTCGGCACGCGGGTGGCCGTCGTAGAACATGTCGCGTACCACGTCTTCGCCGGTGCCGACCAGCGACAGCGCGCGCGTGGTCGGTACGCCCAGGTGATGCATCGCTTCGCTGCACAGGAATTCACGGATGGATGAGCGCAGCACTGCGCGGCCATCAGCACCCCGCGAATACGGCGTGGGACCAGCACCCTTCAGCTGCAGTTCCCAATGACGGCCATCGGGTGCGACCAGTTCGCCCAGCGAGATCGCGCGGCCGTCGCCGAGCTGGCCCGCCCAGTGGCCAAACTGATGGCCACCGTAGTTGGCTGCCCATGGCTTCATGCCGGCGTACAGCGCATTGCCGCCGAACACCCGCGCGAAGCCTTCGCTTTCGACTTCAGCGGTATCGAAGCCGAGCATCGCGGCGACGTCCGGCGCCCAAGCCAGCAGCGTAGGCGCCGTCACTGGAGTCGGCATCACCGGCGACCAGGCCGCGCCCAGCACTTCGCGGCGGCGCGGGCCGGATTCGGGGTCGCCCGGCAGGGTGTGCAGCAGTCGGTTGTCGAAACGGGGGCTGTCGGTATCCATGGTGCTGAAGATGGGGACGACCGCCGCCCGCCTCAATTGCCGCTGAGCGCCTGCAGATGACCGCCGTGGGCCTCTGCACGCTGGTAGGCCGGGCGCTCGCCGATACGCTTGAGGAAGCCACGCAGCGCCGGCTTGTCGTCGAGGCCACCGCCGCGCGCGGCGGCCGCCTGGATCGGGAAGCTCATCTGGATGTCGGCCGCACTGAAGCGTTCGCCGGCGAACCATGGGCTTTCAGACAGGCGGCGCTCCATCCAGTCCAGGTGCAGTCGTCGCTGCGGGCCGATGAAGCCACGCTCGGCCTTGTCGGCGATGCTGCGCGCAATCGGGCGGGCGAAGAACGGCATCGGCGCGTTGCGGATGCGGCCCATCACCAGGGTCAGCAGCAGCGGCGGCATCGCCGAGCCTTCGGCGTAGTGCAGCCAATAGCGGTAGGCAATGCGCTCGGCGCCATCGGCCGGCATCGGTGACGGCGACAGCTGGCGTTGGGTGTCATAGCGATCCGCGAGGTAGTCGAGGATGGCACCGGACTCGGCCAGTACCAGCTCGCCATCCTGCAGCACCGGCGACTTGCCCAGCGGATGCACGTTACGCAGTTCGGGCGGTGCCAGCAGCGTCTTCGGATCGCGGGGATAACGGCGCAGTTCGTAGTCCAGCCCCAGCTCCTCCAGCATCCACAGCACACGCAGGGAACGGGAGTTTTCCAGGTGGTGGACGATGCGCATGGGGATGATCCTTGGGGAGGCCTGCATCGTACCGCGCCAGCTGCATGCCCTTTGTAGAGTCGAGCGTGCTCGACTGCTTTCCAGAGACAGTCGAGCAATCTCGACTCGACAAAGCAGCAGGCAATAAAAAACGCCGGAAGCTTTCGCTTCCGGCGTTCTGGCTACCAAACGGTAGCAGACGGATTAGACCGCCTGCACCTGGTCAGCCTGCATACCCTTCTGGCCCTGGACGGCGATGAAGGTAACCTTCTGGCCTTCCTGCAGGGTCTTGAAGCCGGTGCCCTGGATGGCACGGAAGTGCACAAACAGGTCCGGGCCGCTTTCCGGGGTGATGAAGCCGAAGCCCTTGGCGTCGTTGAACCACTTGACGGTGCCGGTCTGACGATCAGACATTTGACTAACTCCTGAAACACATGTTGAAAAAATCGCAGCCACCGGGTATCGGGGCCGAGACTGAGTTGCAGGCGTTGGTAAAGCGGATCGATGAGCGGATCGTGAGATCAACTGCACCAGGCCACGATTCACGGTGACCCTAGCAAACACAGTGGGACGAACGATACGCGTGTTTTCTGCAAAAAGCGATAGCCCGGACGTTCATCGGCTGGCCCCGCCCGCTAGACGTGACAAGGGCTGGCAGCCGATCGAGGCTAACCCCGAGTCCCCATTCAGGATTTTCCTACCCTACACTGGGTAAATGACTGAAGCTGAAACCCAAGCTGAACCCGCCCTCCCCCGCATCTGGGTGGACGCGGACGCCTGCCCCACCGTCATTCGCGACATCCTGTTCCGTGCCGCTGAACGCGTTGGCATCGAGCTGACCCTGGTCGCCAACCAGTGGATCCGGACCCCGCCCTCACGCTGGCTGCGTTCGATCCAGGTGCCCCAGGGCCTGGACGTGGCCGACAGCGCCATCGTCGAACGGGTCGCTGCCGGAGACCTGGTCGTCACCCAGGACATCCCGCTGGCCGCGCTGGTGCTGGAGAAGAAGGCCGTGGCGCTGAACCCGCGCGGCCAGCTGTACACGCCGAACAACATGGCCGAGCGGCTGTCGATGCGCAACTTCATGGAAGAACTGCGCGGCGCCGGGGTCCAGACCGGCGGCCCGCCGCCGCTGGGCCAGCGCGACCGGCAGCTGTTCGCCGCCGAGCTGGACCGATGGCTGGCGCGGCGCCCGGCCCGCTGACCCGCGCTAGCCGCCCTGCTCCATTCGGCACAGGCGGCGCTGGCTGCTGAACCGCCGCGGTTCCCCGGTCAGCGGATCATCGAAGGCCAGCACCTGTGCCAGCAGCTGCAGTGCAGGCTCGGCGCTGCCCTCCGGCCGCGACTGCAGCTGCGGGTAAAGGTCGTCGCCCTCGATCGGTGCGCCCAGCGCGGCCATATGCACGCGCAGCTGGTGCTTGCGACCGGTTTCCGGCTTCAGCCGGTAGCGCCAGATCGGCCCTTCGGCCTCGATCGGCTCGATCAGGCTGCGCGCATTGGGCTCGCCCGGCACTTCGGCCATGCGGAAGAACGGCTCCCCCGGCACCAGACGGCTGTCCCGCTGCAACGGAAACGCCAGCCCGGGCAGCGCCGGTGCCAGCGCCTCATAGGTCTTCTCGATGCGCCGCTCGCGGAACAGCCGCTGATAGGCATCGCGCGTGGCCGCCTGGGTCGAGAACAGCACCAGGCCGGCGGTCAGCCGATCCAAGCGGTGCAACGGCGCCAGTTCGGTGTTGCCGGTGCGTGCGACCAGGCGCGACAGCAGGGTTTCGCGCACATACCCACCGGCCGGCGTTACCGGCAGGAAGTGCGGCTTGTCGGCCACCAGCAGGTGCGCATCCAGATGCAGGATGGTCTCGGCGAAGGGAATCACCGGCTCGTCGGCAACCTCGCGGAAGTACTGGATTTCCAGCCCCACCTGCCAGGGCATGTCCGGCGCCAGTGCCCTGCCCTGCGCATCCTGCACACGGCCTCGGGCGAAGCGGTCCTGCCATTGCGCGCGACCGATGCGCGGGAAACGCGCGCACAGGCCATCGAGCAGGCTGGGCCAGTGGCCGGGGGGCAGCTGCAGGTGGCTGGGCAGGGTCATGGCGTCCATTCCGGCCACGGGAAAGAGCGCCAAGAGTGCCACCGTTGACGCTGCGCAGACAGCCCGGCAACGGACACCCTTGGAGCAAACCTCTATCATTGACGTCTTTAGTCCACGGATCCCCCATGGCTCTTACCGCCACCATCCGCAAGGCCGAACTGCAGATCAGCGACATGGATCGCGGCTACTACGCGACCCACAACCTGACCCTGGCCCAGCATCCGTCCGAGACCGACGAACGATTGATGGTGCGCCTGCTCGCCTTCGCGCTGAACGCCGGCGACCGCCTGGAATTCGGCCGCGGCCTCAGTACCGACGATGAGCCGGACCTGTGGGAACACGACTACACCGGCGACATCCTGCAATGGATCGACCTGGGCCATCCCGACGAATCCCGCATCCGCAAGGCCAGCAACCGCAGTCGACAGGTGCAGGTGGTCAATTACGGCGGCAACGCCTCGGAAATCTGGTGGGGCAAGCAGGGCAAGGGCCTGGCGCGCTTCGACAACCTGTCGGTGGTTGACCTCGATGGTGCCTTCGTCGAACTGTGGGGCCAGCAGATCCAGCGCGCGATGCGCTGGAGCGTGCTGATCCAGGACGGTGAAGTGCAGCTGCTCAACGATCAGATGCAGCTCGACGTGGTCCCGAACTGGCGCAAGCGCGCCAAGGCATGAGCACGATCCGTTGCGACGTGGTGGTCATCGGCGCCGGCGCGGCCGGGCTGATGACCGCGATCACGGCTGGCCAGCGCGGCCGCCAGGTGCAGGTGATCGACCATGCCAACAAGGTCGGCAAGAAGATCCTGATGTCCGGCGGTGGCCGCTGCAACTTCACCAACACCGGCACCACCCCGGCCAACTTCCTGTCGGCCAACCCGCACTTCTGCAAATCGGCGCTGGCGCGCTACACGCCCTGGCACTTCATCGAGCTGGTCAGCAAGCACGGCATCGCCTATCACGAAAAGGAGCTGGGCCAGCTGTTCTGCGACATCTCGTCCAAGCAGATCGTGAAGATGCTGGTGGACGAATGCCAGGCGGCCGGTGCCCAGATCCGCACCGAATGCAGCGTGCAGCGCATCGAGCACGGCAGCGACGGGTTCCGCGTGCACACCACGCAGGGCCTGTTCCACTGCGCCTCGCTGGTGGTTGCCACCGGCGGCCTGTCGATTCCGAGCATGGGCGCCACCGGCTTTGGCTACGAGATTGCCCGCCAGTTCGGCCATCAGGTGCTGCCGACCCGCGCCGGGCTGGTGCCGCTGACGCTCAGCGGCAAGCACCAGGAACGGCTGGCTGATCTGAGTGGTGTCGCCCTGCCGATCGAGGCGCGCTGCAACGGCAAGAGCTTCCAGAACTTCATGCTGCTGACCCATCGCGGCGTGAGCGGCCCGGCGATCCTGCAGATCTCCTCGTTCTGGCAACCCGGCGATGCGCTGGAGCTGGACCTGCTGCCCGGCCAGGATGCCGGCGAGTGGCTGCGCCAGATGAAGCGCGAGCGCCCGGCCGCCGAGCTGCGCACGGTGCTGGCCGAGGTACTGCCGAAGCGGCTGGCGCAGCGCCTGTGCGAGCACTGGCTGCCCGACCGGCCTGTGCGCCAGCTGGACGAGCCGGTGCTGCGCCAGGCCGCGCAGCTGCTGGGCGCGTTCCCGCTGGTGGCCAGCGGCACCGAGGGCTATCGCACCGCCGAAGTCACCCTGGGCGGCGTGGATACCGCTGAGGTGTCGTCCTCGACAATGGAATCCAAGCGCGTACCCGGCCTGCATTTCGTCGGCGAGGTGCTGGATGTGACCGGCTGGCTGGGCGGCTACAACTTCCAGTGGGCCTGGGCCAGCGGCCACGCGGCCGGTGGCGTGGTGTGAACCAGATCGCCGTTCGATGCGTGCAAGGGGCGCGCGCATGGACGGTTCGCCGCGCATCGTGTATCTAGATTCGCAGATTGGGGAGCAGTGCATGCAGAACGCGAACGACATCACCATCCGCCTGCTGATCGTCGATGACAGCGGCGAGAATGCCGAAGCCATCGTCAGCACGCTGCGCAACAGCGGCATCGCGGTGCGCCCTTGGCGTCCGCAGGATGCGGCCGAGCTGTCCCAGGTGCTGTCCAGCCAGGCCATCGACCTGGTGCTGGCGTCCCCCTCGCAAGGCATCCCGCTGCCGCTGGTGGCCCAGCACATCGCCGCCAGCGGCAAGGACATTCCGCTGGTGCTGCTGGCCGATCGCATCGACGAGGACGAGCTGGTGCAGGCCAGCAGCCACGGCATCCGTGCCCTCGCCCTGCGCCAGCGCTCCGAGCATCTGTTGGCCGTGGTCCGCGACCAATGGGTGGACCTGCAGGCCCGTCGCGGCCTGCGCCGCATCGAAGCGCAGATGCGCGAGACCGAGCGCCGCTGCGATGCGCTGATCGCCTCTTCGCGCGATCCCATCGCCTACGTGCACGAAGGCATGCACATCCGTGCCAACGATGCCTACCTGGAAATGTTCGGCTACGAGCAGTTCGACGACATCGAAGGCATCTCGCTGCTGGACATGGTCGCCGCGCAGCATGTGGAAGGCTTCAAGCAGCTGCTGAAGGGCCTGAGCCGTGGCGAGGCGCCGCCGCCGCAGTACCAGCTCGATGCCCGCCACGAGGATGGCAGTACGTTCGCGGCAACCATGGAATTCACCGCCGCCACCTACGAAGGCGAATCCTGCCTGCAGGTGGTGCTTCGCCGCCGCATGGAGTTCGATCCGGAGCTGGCCCGCGAGGTCGAGGACCTGCGCCAGCGCGATCAGGTCACGGGCCTGCTCAACCGCCCGACCTTCATGCTGCAGCTGGAAAGCGCAGTGGCACAGGCCGGGCGCAGCGAAGGCCAGTTCGGCCTGCTGCTGATCGAGCCGGACCACTACGCGCGCCTGCTGCCGGACATCGGCCTGGCCTCGGCCGACGCGCTGATCGGCGCCCTTGCCGGCCTGCTGGCCGAGGTCGTTGGCGAGGACGCGCAGCTGGCCCGCTTCGGCGAACACAATTTCGCCGTGCTGCAGGCCGGGCCCTACGCGCAGACCGTGGCACTGGCCGAGCGCATCCGCGAAGCGTATGCAGCGCATGTGTTCAGCATCGGCGCGCGCTCGGCCACGGTGACGGTCAGCATCGGTGGCGTGCAGGTGGGCGAGAAGATCGCCAGCATCGGCCAGGTGCTCGCACGCGCCAGCGAGTGCACGCATGCCGCCGCCGAACTGGGCAATACCTGCCGCATCTTCGACCCGGCTGCGGCCGACCGCGTCGAGGAAGAACGCGTGCTGCGCTGGGTCACCCGTATCCGTGAAGCACTGGCCGGCGACGGCTTCCAGCTGCACTACCAGCCGGTGCTGAACCTGCAGGGCGAGCCGCTGGAGCTGTACGAGGCCTACCTGCGCCTGGAGCACAACGGCGAACTGCTGAGCCCGACCGCGTTCCTGGGCATCGCCGAGGAGTACGGCCTGCTGGCGGAGATCAACCGCTGGGTGGTTTCGCAGGCCATCGCCGTACTGGGTCAGCGCGCACGCCAGGGCCATGCCACCCAGGTTCTGGTGAAGGTAACGCCGGAATCGTTCGACGACCCAGAGATGATCGCCACCCTGCGGCGCGAGCTGCAGGCGCAGGGCGTGCCCGGCGAACGGCTGTGGCTGCATGCGCCAGAAGCGAAGGTGTTCACCCACCTGCGCAGTGCGCAGCAGTTCCTTGCCGAAGTGGCGCCACTGGGCTGCCGCATCGGGCTGGAGCAGTTCGGTTCGGGATTGGACTCGTTCCAGCTGCTCGCCCACTTCCAGCCGCAGTTCCTCAAGCTGGACCGCGGTTTCACCAGCGATCTGGCGGCCACCCGCGAGAACATCGACCGCATCAGCCAGATCACCGCACGCGCGCAGGAGGCCGGCATCCGCACCATCGCCGAGTTCGTCAGCGACGCCAATTCGATGACCCTGCTGTTCAGTGCCGGCGTGGATTACGTGCAGGGCGACTTCGTCGGCCCGGCGCTGCCGGAGATGGGGTTCGAGTTCGGGTGACCGGGGTAGTGCCGGCCGCTGGCCGGCAGCCTTTGGTACCCAGGGTTGCCGGCCAGCGGCCGGCCCCACCAAAAGCGAAGGCCGGCTTTCGCCGGCCTTTTCATTGGTCAGGTCATGTCGACCAGATTATCGATCTTCACGTCCGGATTGACGTCGGCCTCGTAGTCGACACCCTCCACGCCAAAACCGAACAGGCGCAGGAAGTCGGCCTTGTAGCCGGCCAGGTCGCTGATCTCGTACAGGTTCTCATTGGTGACCTGCGGCCACAGCGCGACCACCTTGCCCTGCACGTCTGCCGCCATTTCCTTGTAGTCGGCACGCAGGCGGCCTTCCTCGTCGACCAGCGCGACGGTATGGCCATCGCCATCGACCAGATCGTGGCGCAGGCGATCGATCGCCACGCCGTCGGCCTTGCCGCCGTAGAGGATGTCGTACAGCACGTCCAGCTGCTCGATGCAGCCTTCGTGGGTGCCCTTTTCCTTCATCACCTTGAACAGCAGCGACAGGTAGAGCGGCATGGTCGGAATGGCCGAGCTGGCCTGGGTGACCACGGCCTTCAGCACCGACACGCGCGCGTCGCCGCCGATTTTCGCCAGCTTCTCGCGCAGGCCCAGCACCTTGGTGTCCAGGTCCTTCTTGGCGGCGCCGATCGAGCCGTTCCAGTAAATCGCCTGGGTGATCTCTTCGCCCACGTAGGTGAAGGCCGTGGTGGTGCAGCCGTTGGCCAGCACGCCGGCGTCGGCCAGCGCGTCGATCCACATCTGCCAGTCTTCGCCACCCATCACCGCGACGGTGCCAGCGATCTCTTCCGGGGTAGCCGGCTGCAGGGTGGTTTCCGTGATTACTTCCTTGTCGGTATCCAGGCCGCGCAGGGTGATCGGCTCGCCGATCGGCTTCAGCGTAGAGCTGATGACTTCACCGGTCTTGGGGTGCTTGCGACGCGGCGCCGCCAGGCTGTAGACGACCTGGTCGACCTGGCCGAGATCGGCCTTGATCATTTCGATGGTCTTCGCCTTCACTTCATCGGAGAAGCCATCGCCGTTGATGCTCTTGGCGTACAGGCCGGCTTCGTCGGCGTACTTGTGGAACGCAGCCGAGTTGTACCAGCCCGCAGTACCCGGCTTGCTCTCGCTGCCCGGGCGCTCGAAGAAGATGCCCAGGGTCGCGGCGCCGCTGCCGAAGGCAGCGGCGATGCGCGCAGCCAGGCCGTAGCCGGTGGAGGCGCCGATCACCAGCACGCGCTTGGGGCCGTTCTGGATCGGCGGACGCGCGCGGATGTAGTCGATCTGCTGCTTGACCGCGGCCTCGCAGCCGGTCGGGTGGGTGGTGACGCAGATGAAGCCGCGGACGCGCGGTTTGATGACCATGGATACCTCGGGTTGGCAGATGCGGCGCACGGGGCGCTCAGCAGGAATACGGGCGCGCGCCTGCGCGCGCGAACCGCAGGATCGTAGTGCGCGGGGGCCGAATGCACAACCGACGCTGGCGTAGGGTGGTGTTTCTTTTGCAGGGTTGCACCCTGCACCTGCGGTAGTGCCGGCCGCTGGCCGGCAACCTCAACAGCAACGTCAAAAGCTGGGTTCCTGGGGGTGGGCGGGGTGGGTCCGGTTGAGGGGGACGCTGCAAGTACGTCCATGTAAGCTCGGTCGCCGCATCCATGCGGCTCACGCCCCCTCAACCGGACCCACCCCGCCTTCGACAGACTTCCGCGATCTGTTGGAACGGCGTGCGGCCTTGGTAGGTGTCGACCTTGGTCGACACGGTTGAATTCATTCGATATCTGACAGATGTGTCGACCAAGGTCGACACCTACCGACAGCCGCAGGAATCTGTCAAAGGTGGGGCGGTGTCGGAGTGCGGGGTGTCAGCCGCATGGATGCGGCTGCCAAGCCTACAGGGACGTACTTGCGGCGCCCCCGCACTCCGACACCGCCCCACCAATCCACGGAATGCCCGCTGTTGCTGTTGCTGTTGCCTCTGCAGGTGCAGGGCTGCAAGCCCTGCCAACAAAAAACCCCGCTTGCGCGGGGTTCTCTGTGCATTGCGTGCAGCGCGAACGCTTACGGGCGACGGGCCAGGGCCTCGACGTCCTTCGCCTTCGGCAGCAGGTCCTGCTTGCTGACGCGCAGGAAACCGATCGTCAGCATCGGCACCGCCACCAGGATCGAGGACAGCACCACGATCACCGCACCGATCATGTGCGTCTCGGCCAGGCCTTCCATCGAGCTGCCGCCGTACATGTACAGCGCCAGCGCCGACAGGAAGAACATCACCGCGGTGATCACCGTACGCGACAGCGTCTGGTTGATCGAACGGTTCAGCACTTCCATCGAGTCCACGCGCAGGCTGCGGAAGTTCTCGCGGACGCGGTCGAAGACCACGATGATGTCGTTGATCGCAAAGCCCATCACCGACAGCAGGCCGGCCAGCACGGTCAGGTCGAACTCACGACCCAGCAGGGACACGTAAGCGACCGTCACGATCAGGTCGAACATCGCCACGATGCTGGCGGTGACCGCGAACTTCCACTCGAAGCGCACTGCGATGTAGATCAGGAAGCCGGCCAGCATGAAGATGGTGGCGTACAGGCCATTCATCGCCAGATCCTTGCCGATCTGCGGGCCGACGAACTCGTTGCGCAGCACGGTGGCCTGGTTGTCGGCAGAAGACAGCGCCTTCACCACGGCGGCAGCGGTGGCCTTGTCCTCGGCGGCGGCGTCACCGGTACCCGGCGCATGCTCACCGTGCGGGGCCAGGCGGATCAGCAGGTCGGTGTTGCCACCGACGCTCTGGACCTGGGCGCCTTCGAAGCCACTCTGCTCGAGCTTGTTGCGGACCTGCTCGACGTCCACCGGCTTGTCGAAGCGGGCTTCGATCAGGGTGCCGCCGGTGAAGTCCAGCGCGTAGTTGAAGCCCTTGATGCCGATGATGGCGACCGAGGCCAGGAACACCACGATGGTGACTGCCATGGCGACATGGCGCCAGCGCATGAAGTCGATCTTGGTGTCGTTCGGGAGGATGTGCAGCGGAAACAGTTTCATTGTGCGTGTCGTCCCGTCAGATGGCCACGTTCTGGAGCTTCTTGCGACGGCCGTAGATCAGCGTCGCCAGCGCACGCGACACGGTGATCGCGGTGAACATGGAGGCGAAAATACCGATGATCATGGTCAGTGCGAAGCCCTTCAGCGGACCGGTACCGAATGCGAACAGCGCCACACCGACGATCAGGCCGGTCAGGTTGGCGTCGAGGATGGTGCCCGAGGCACGCTCGTAACCGGTCACGATCGCGGTCTTGCCCGGCACGCCGGCACGCAGCTCTTCACGGATACGCTCGTTGATCAGCACGTTGGCGTCCACCGACAGGCCGACCGACAACGCCAGGCCGGCGAAGCCCGGCAGGGTCATGGTCGCGCCAAACAGCGACATCACCGCCACCACGATCAGCAGGTTGAACAGCATCGCGATCGAGGTGATCACACCGAACATGCGGTAGTAGACGCTGAAGAACACCAGGGTGAACAGGAACGCGAACACCACTGCGCGCATGCCGTTCTTGACGTTCTCGGCGCCGAGGCTCGGGCCGACCACACGCTCTTCGACGAAGTCCATCGGCGCGGCCAGCGAGCCGGACTTCAGCAGCTTGGCCAGGTCGTCGGCTTCCTTCTTCTGCAGGCCGGTGGTCTGGAAGTTCTTGCCGAACACGCCGTTGATGTTGGCCACCGAGATCACTTCCTCGTTGACCTTGAAGCCACGCACTTCCTGGCCGTCAACCAGGGTCACGGTCGGCACGCGTTCGGTATACACCACCGCCATCGGCTTGTTCACGTTGGCGCTGGTGAAGTCGAACATGCGCTGGCCGCCGACGTTGTTCAGCGTCACGCTGACCGCCGGGGCACCGCTGGTGGAGTCGGTCACCGCCTGCGCGCCGACCATCTGGTCGCCGGTGACGATCACGCGCTTGTTCAGCAGGATCGGACCGCCGCCGTCACGGCGCTGATAGACCTTCGCTTCCGGCGGAATGCGGCCGGAGTCGATGGCGTCCTGGGCATTGCCCTCGACCACCGCGCGGTATTCCAGGGTGGCGGTGGCGCCGATCATGCGCTTGGCTTCGGCAGTGTCCTGCACGCCGGGCAGCTGCACGACCACGCGGTCGGCACCCTGGCGCTGGATGATCGGCTCGGCCACGCCGAGCTGGTTCACGCGGTTGCGCAGGGTGTTGATGTTCTGCTCGATGGCGCCATTGGCGATCTGCGCGATCTCGGTCTCCGGCACGGTCACCGTGATTCGGTTGCCGCTGACGTCGTAGCCGAGCGTCGGCTGCGCCTTCACCAGCGCCGCACGGGCACGCTGTGCGGCGTCATCACCGGCGGACGGGCTCAGGTTGGCCACGATGCTGTTGTCCGCGCGACGCTCCACCGACTGGTACGCGATGCGCGCGTCACGCAGGGTGCTGCGCACGTCTTCGGTGTAGGCGTCCAGGCGCTTGTCGAGGGCGGCCTTCTGGTCGACCTGCAGCACGAAGTGCACACCACCCTGCAGGTCCAGGCCCAGCACCATCGGGCGACCGCCGAGGTTGGCCAGCCAGTCCGGCACGGTCGAGGCCAGGTTCAGGGCCACGGTGTACTTTTCGCCGACGGTGTCGCGCAGGGCGTCGCTGGCAGCGGACTGCGCCTTCAGGTCCGGCAGGCGGACAATCAGGCTTTCCCCTTCCTTCTCGACACCGACGGGGGTGACACCGGCCGTCTTCAGGTCGGCCAGCACACGGTCGCGCAGCGCATCGTCGATCTGCCCGCCACGGTTGGCGGTGATCTGGAGGGCCGGGTCCTTCTGGTAGATGTTGGGCAGCGCGTACAGCGCGCTGAGCGCCAGTACGATCAGGATGACGACGTACTTCCAGCGTGGAAATTCGAGCATTGCTTGGGTCCCGCGCGGCGCCATCCCCGGCGCCGCGGTTGTGCATCGGAAAGGGAGTGGCTTACTGGGCCGACTTCAGGGTACCGGCCGGCAGCACGTTGCCGACAGCGCCCTTCTGCACGCGGATGCGCACGTTGTCAGCCACTTCAATGGTGATGAAGTTGTCGCCGATGTCGGTGACGATGCCGGCGATGCCGCCGTTGGTCAGCACTTCATCGCCACGCTTGATCTTCTCCAGCATGGCCTTGTGCTCCTTCTGCCGCTTCATCTGCGGGCGGATCATCAGGAAGTACATGATGGCGATCAGGATGACCGGGAACAGCAGCGTGGTCAGGCCCATGCCCTGCGGTTGGCCGCCGGCGGCCTGGGCGTGGGCGGCGGGAATCAGGAAAGCAAGCAGGTTCATCGTTGGTCCTTTGGTTGGGCGGCGCTTCGGCCCTTTCACGGGCACGAGGTGTCGACCGCGGATCTGGGTCAGCCTTGAAGTATGCCACGGCCCCGGGCGTTCGTCCTTGGGCCGTTTGGCAGGGGCGTTCGGGTTACAGGGGCGGGGCCACCGCCCCGCGTGCCGCGTAGAAAGACTCGCGGAAGGCCAGGAAGGTTCCCGCCTCGATGGCCGCGCGGATGTCGGCCATCAGCTTTTCGTAATAGAACAGGTTGTGCAGGGTACCGAGCATCGGCGCCAGCATCTCGTTGCAGCGGTCCAGGTGGCGCAGGTAGGAACGCGTGTAACCGCCGGTGCAGGCCACGCAGCCGCAGCCCGGCTCGATCGGGTCCATGTCCCGCGCGTACTGGGAATTTCGGATGCGAACGGTGCCGAACGAGGTGAAATAGTGGCCGTTGCGGGCGTTACGGGTGGGCATCACGCAGTCGAACATGTCCACGCCACGTGCGACACCCTCGACCAGGTCCTCCGGCCGGCCCACACCCATCAGGTAGCGCGGACGGTCGCTTGGCAGCTCCGGGTCCAGGTGGTCGAGCATGGCGTTGCGCTCGTGCTCCGGCTCGCCCACAGCCAGGCCGCCGATGGCATAGCCGTCGAAGCCGATCGCCTGCAGGGCCTCGGCCGAGCGGCTGCGCAGGTCGGTGTGCACGCCGCCCTGGACGATGCCGAACAGGGCCGCGTCATTGCCCAGCTCGTCATGCGCGTTGCGGCTGCGCTGGGCCCAGCGCAGGCTCAGCTCCATCGACCGGCGCGCCACATCCTCGGTGGCCGGGTACGGGGTGCACTCGTCGAAGATCATCACCACGTCCGAATCGAGCACCTTCTGGATCTTCATGCTCTCTTCCGGGCCCAGGAACACACGGGCGCCGTCGGTGGGCGAGGCAAAGGTCACGCCCTGCTCGGTGATCTTGCGGCGGTGGGCCAGCGAGAACACCTGGAAGCCACCGGAGTCGGTCAGGATCGGGCCATCCCAGCGGCAGAAGCCGTGCAGGCCGCCGTGGTCGGCAATGATGTCCAGGCCCGGGCGCAGGTACAGGTGGAAGGTATTGCCGAGGATGATCTCGGCGCCCAGCGCACGCACCTGGTCCGGCAGGATGCCCTTGACCGAGCCATAGGTCCCCACCGGCATGAAGGCCGGCGTTTCCACCGTGCCACGCGGGAAGGTCAGGCGGCCACGGCGGGCACGGCCGTCGCGGGTCTGGAGCTGGAACTGCAGTCGGGACATGGAGCGGTCATTCGGGCAAATAGTTGCTCATTGTCTCCCAAAACCGGCTCGACCGCCCATTCAGGCCTGAACGGCACGGCAGTAGAGCCACGCCATGCGTGGCTTTCCTGGTCTCCAGGCACCTGCAAGTGCGCACCAACGGTGCGCACCCACCACAAGCAGGCAGAGGTCAGCGCCCTACCCCGCCTGCGGGAACAGCAGCATCGCGTCGCCGTAGCTGAAGAAGCGGTAGCGCTGCTCGATCGCGTGCTGGTAGGCCTCGAACACGCGCTCCTTGCCGGCGAACGCGGAGATCATCATCAGCAGCGTGCTTTCCGGCAGGTGGAAGTTGGTCACCATCGCGTCGACGCTGCGGATGCGGTAACCCGGGGTGATGAAGATCTGCGTTTCGCCGGCAAACGGCAGCAGCTCGCCGTCGCGCATCGCGCTTTCCAGCGCGCGCACCACGGTGGTGCCGACGCCGATCACGCGGCCGCCGGCGGCGCGCGTGCGCCGCACCTGCTGCACCAGCTCGGCACCCACGTTCAGCCACTCGCGGTGCATCACGTGGTCCTTCAGGTCATCGGCACGCACCGGCTGGAAGGTGCCTGCACCCACGTGCAGGGTGACGTGCCCGAACTCCACGCCCTTGTCCTTCAGTGCGGCCAGCAGCGGTTCGTCGAAATGCAGGCCGGCGGTTGGCGCCGCCACCGCCCCCACTTCGCGCGCGAACACAGTCTGATAGCGCTCGCGGTCGTCCACGCCCGGCTCGCGCTGGATGTACGGCGGCAGCGGCAGGCGGCCGGCGTGCAGCAGCCACTGTTCCAGCGATTCCGGCACATGGAACTGCAGTACGTAGAACTCGCCATCGCGGCCCAGCACCTCTGCTTCACCGCCGGCATCCAGCGCGATGCGGCTGCCGGCCTTCGGTGACTTGCTGGCGCCCACCTGGGCACGTGCCTGCTGGCCGCCCAGCAGGCGCTCGATCAGTATCTCCACGCGGCCACCGCTGGCCTTCTGCCCGAACAGGCGCGCCGGGATCACCCGGGTGTCGTTGAACACCAGCAGGTCGCCCAGCTGCAGCAGCGACGGCAGGTCGCGCACCTGCAGGTCGGTGAAGGCATCGGGCGCCGGCGGTACCAGCAGCAGGCGGCTTGCGGAACGTTCGGCCAGCGGGGCCTGCGCGATCAGTTCAGCCGGCAGGTCGTAATGGAAATCGGACTTCTTCAAGGCAGTGGGCGGCAACAGGTCGACAATGGCGCGCATTGTACGTCCAGCGTCTGCGAGCCGGCGTGCTTCGCGGCGAACGTCGCGGAAAATGCTGCTATGCAGCAGGTTTCTGCGGGGTTATCGCGCAAAAAAACAAGTGCTAGCATCGAGCCGGAAGTCCGCTGCACGAGCCTGCCCCCAAGCGCGCGTGATGACGCGCGTTTTGCTTTTGAAGACCCGTGCGACCCATTGTTTCAGGAGATCTGCAATGAGCTTCATCGAACGCCTCGCCCCCCTGCGCAGCCAGCCCGGCACCCGTCTCACCACCGGGCTGGACGATGCCACCCTGACCGCCCTGTCCGCCAACCACCCGCAGCTGATCGCCGCGGTGGACGCCGCTGCCGAGGAATTCGCGCGCGTGCAGGCCGACCTGGGGCCGCTGCTGGCGCAGGACGAACAGGCGCAGATCGACGCGATGCAGGACGGTTTCGTCAATTTCTATGCCGATGACGCGGTGACCCCGTACGTGGCACTGGCTGCGCGCGGCCCGTGGGTGGTCACCCTGAAGGGCGCCGTGCTGTACGACGCCGGCGGCTACGGCATGCTCGGCTTCGGGCACACCCCGGACGCCGTGCTGGAGGCGATGGCCCGCCCGCAGGTGATGGCCAACATCATGACCCCCAGCCTGTCGCAGCAGCGCTTCATCACCGCCCTGCGCGCCGAGATCGGCCACCGCCGTGGCGGCTGCCCGTTCGCCCGTTTCATGTGCCTGAATTCCGGTTCCGAAGCGGTCGGCCTGGCCGCCCGCATCGCCGATGTCAACGCCAAGCTGCAGACCGACCCGGGTGCGCGCCACGCTGGCGCTGCGATCAAGCGCGTGGTGGTCAAGGGCAGCTTCCATGGCCGTACCGACCGCCCTGCCCTGTATTCCGATTCCAGCCGCAAGAGCTACATGCAGCACCTGGCCAGCTACCGCGGTGAGGACTCGGTGATCACCGTGGCGCCGTACGACGAAGCCGGCCTGCGCAAGGTGTTCGAGGACGCCGCGCGCAACCAGTGGTTCATCGAGGCGGTGTTCCTGGAGCCGGTGATGGGCGAAGGCGATCCGGGCCGTTCGGTGCCGCCGTCGTTCTATGCCGTGGCCCGCGAACTGACCCGTGCCCACGGCAGCCTGCTGCTGCTCGACTCGATCCAGGCCGGCCTGCGCGCGCATGGCGTGCTGTCGGTGGTCGATTACCCGGGCTTCGAAGGCCTCGACCCGCCGGACATGGAGACCTATTCCAAGGCCCTCAACGCCGCGCAGTACCCGCTGTCGGTGCTGGCGGTGACCGAGCATGCCGCGCAGCTGTACCGCAAGGGCATCTATGGCAATACCATGACCAGCAACCCGCGTGCGCTGGACGTGGCCTGCGCCACCTTGGCCCAGCTGACCCCGCAGGTGCGCGCCAACATCGCCGAACGCGGTGCCGAGGCCGTGCGCAGGCTGGAACAGCTGAAGAACGAGCTGGGCGGGCTGATCACCAAGGTGCAGGGCACCGGTCTGCTGTTCTCCTGCGAGCTGGCCCCGCAGTTCAAGTGCTACGGTGCCAACTCGACCGAGGAATGGCTGCGCCAGCACGGCATCAACGTGATCCACGGCGGCGAGAACTCGCTGCGCTTCACCCCGCACTTCGGCATGGACAGCGAGGAGCTGGACCTGCTGGTGGGCATGGTCGGCCGCGCCCTGCGTGAAGGCCCGCGCCGCGAGCAGGCCGCTGCCGCGTAAGCCTGCTTGGCGTTTGTAGAGTCGAGCCGTGCTCGACTCGGCCTTTGCCGCGATCTGAACGAAGATCAGCCGAGCATGGCTCGGCTCTACAGAAGGGCTCATAATCCAAGGACACCCCGTCCCCGACCGCCCTGCGGTTGGCGACGGGGCGTTTTCGTTTCCGGCCAAGAGACAGGAAGATCCATGAAATCGATCTGTGTGTACTGTGGTTCCAACGCTGGCAGCAAGCCGGCCTACACCGAACGCGCCATTGCCCTGGGTGACCGCATCGCCCGCGACGGCCTGCGCCTGGTGTATGGCGGCGGCAACGTCGGCCTGATGGGAACCGTGGCCAATGCCGTGCTCGCCGCTGGCGGCGAGGTGACCGGCGTGATCCCGCGCCAGCTGGCCGACTGGGAAGTGGCGCACCGTGGCCTGACCGAACTGGAGATCGTCGGTTCGATGCATGAGCGCAAGTCGCGCATGTTCGATCTTGCCGACGGTTTCGTCGCCCTGCCCGGCGGCTTCGGCACCATGGAAGAGATCTTCGAGATGCTGACCTGGCGCCAGCTGGGCATCGGCAACAAGCCATGCGCATTCCTCGATGTGGACGGCTTCTACGCCCCGCTGATCGGCATGATCGATCGCATGGTGGAAGAACGCTTCCTGCATCCGGACCAGCGCCAGGACCTGTGGTACGGCTCGGACATCGAAGAGATGCTGGAGTGGATGAAGAACTACCAGCCGGCCCAGGCCTCGAAGTGGATCGACGAGAAGCGCCGCGCCGCCCTGCGATGATGCAGCTGCACGCGGTGGCTCAGGCCGCCGCGTGCGCCCACGGCGCGGGCCGCCCCAGCAGGTAGCCCTGGCCGTAGTCGCAGCCCAGTTCACGCAGGGTCTGCCGCTGCGCGTCGGTCTCGATGCCTTCGCCAATGGTCTCAATGCCCAGCGTGCGCGCCAGCGACAGCACGCCTTCCACCAGCGCCCGCGTACTCTGCACTTCCGGACCGTGCAGGCCGGCGATGAAGCTCTGGTCGATCTTCAGCGTGCTGATCGGGAAACGGTGGAGGTAGGACAGCGCGGAGAACCCGGTACCGAAATCGTCCAGCTGCACCTGGATGCCGCGCTCGCGCAGGCCCTGCAGGATACGCAGCGTGTGCGGGCCGTCGTCCAGCAACGCCACCTCGGTGATTTCCAGGCGCAGCCGGCGCGGATCGGCACCACAGCTGTCGAGCAGGCCGAACAGGCGATCACTTAACTCTGCCGAGCGGAAATGCCGGGGCGATACGTTCACCGAGACGTAGCCTTCGCCTCCCCGTGCCAGCCCCGCGATGACCTGCTCGTAGATCAGCCAGTCCACCTGTTCGATCAGGCCGCTCTCTTCACCCAGCTCCAGGAACGCGCCGGGCAGCAGCAGGCCACGGCGCTCATGCTGCCAGCGCAGCAGCGCCTCGTGACCGACCACTTCGCCGTCGGACAAGCGCACGATCGGCTGATAGAACGGCACGAAATCGCGGTTGTTGATCGCACGGCGCAGGTCGGCTTCCAGGTCCAGGCTGCGCATGGCTTCTTCGCGCATGTCCTCGTCGAAGATCGCACAGCGGTCATGGCCCTGCGCCTTGGCCCGGTACATGGCCGCATCCGCATCGCGCAGCAGCTCTTCTCCGGTGCGGTAGCGCGGATTCCACAGGGCAATGCCCAGGCTGCCGGACGGAAACAGTTCGCGCCCGGCGATCCACATCGATTCCTGCAACGCCAGCAGCAGCCGCTGGCCGAAATCCAGTGCCTGCGCCAGGCCCTGCGGGCACTGCAGCAGCACAGCGAACTCATCACCGCCAAGCCGGGCCACCACATCTTCGGCACCTGCCATCGACACGATGCGCTTGGCCACTTCCACCAGCATGCGGTCGCCGGCGGCATGGCCGATGCTGTCGTTGACCAGCTTGAAGCGGTCCAGATCGAGGAACAGCACGGCGAACACCGGTCCGCCCTCGCGCTTGGCCAGCGACAGTGAATCCTGCAGGCGATCCAGCAGGTGCAGGCGGTTGGGCAGGCCTGTCAGCGCATCGTGCATGGCCTGGTGGGTCAGGCGCTGCTCGGCACGCAGGCGCTCACCGATCTGCCCAAGCAGCTTTTCGTTGACCTCGGCCAGTTCGCGGGTGCGTTCCTCAACGCGCTTTTCCAGCTCGGCATGTGCCGAACGCAGCCGCTGCTGGTCGCGCTGGCGCGCAAGCCCGGTTCCGATGTTCTGCGCAACGAAGGTCAGCAGCCGCTGATCGTGCACGCTGAACGTGCTGTTCTCGCTGTAGCTCTGCACCACGATCGCACCCACCACCTCATCGTCGCGCAGCAACGGCACGCCCAGCCAGCAATGCGAGCGCGCGCCGGACTCGCGCACTTCACCACTGGCCAGCAGCGCATCGATCTGCGCGCGTGACGCCAGCAGCGGGCGCCGGTTGCGCACCACGTATTCGGTCAAGCCCCGGCTGAACGGCCGTGGCGCGCGGCTGGCATTGTGCTCGTCCACCGAATACACGAAGTCCAGGCCGTTGCCGGCCGGGTTGACCAGGGCGATGTAGAAATTGCGTGCGTCGAGCAGGCGTCCGACCACCCCATGCACCTGACCATAGAACTGGTCCAGGCTGTCGGCAGACATCGCCATCTCGGCGATGTTGTACAGCGCGGTCTGCAACTGTTCGGCACGGCGACGCTCTGCCACCTCATCCTGCAGGCTGCGGTTGGCGCGCTGCAGTTCCTGGGTGCGCCGCGCCACCTGCTGCTCCAGCCGCACCTGCGCCTGGCGCCGGTCCATCGCGGTCTGTACGTGCTGCGCAACGAAGCCCAGCAATGCGCGCTCGGCCTCGCCATAGCGGGCTGCCTGTTCATAGCTCTGAACCACGATGGCGCCGCAGACGCGGCCGTCGCGCAGCATCGGCACGCCCAGCCAGTCCAGGCTTTCGGGCCCACGCTGCGGGTCGTGCTCCTGTTCCATCACCTGCGCCAGCAGTCTGCGCGAGGGACCACTGAGCGGCTTGCCATGGCGCAACAGCGCCACGGTCAGGCTGCGCGGCATCTCGCTGGCGTCATGGCTCTGCGTGGGATCGGCGACGAAGTCATCGACCTGATCGGCGAAGTACAGGAAGCGGATCTGGTCGCGCACATCGTCGTATTCCACGATGTAGCAGTTTTCGGCATACATCAGCGTGCCCAGCACACCATGCACGTGGCGCAGCATCTCGGGCATTTCCAGGTCGGCACCGGCCAGATCTGCAATCTGGAACAGGGCCTGCTGCAGCCGTTCGGCCTCTTCCAGCGCCTTGATCTGGCCGGCCTGGCGGCCGCGCTGCAGCGCCAGCTCCATCGCCTGCCGGGCCAGCCCCCACCACGCGGGTGAAGGCACCGCGCCCGCAACCGACAGCAGCAGCCGCGCACCGTCATACTCCCAGCCGTGCTGGCCATCGCCGGTGGCGGGCTCCACGGACGCAGCGCTGTCAATCGCAGGCAAGGGCCAGCCCCCTCGGCCACTCCCCAGCTGCGGGTCGTCCCAGCCAACGCGGACCACGGCCGTTTCCGGCAAAAGCGCATGCAACGCGCGCACCAGCGCCGTGCTCAACACGGCCTCGTGTAGTGGCTCTTCCGCCGATTCAGCATGCGTGGACAAATGACAATCTCTTGGCGCCGTCTGTGCGTCGCCTCCCCTGAGCCGCCGAGCATAGCGCGCCACCCGGGGGGCAATGGAAGCCCGTAAACCCCGAATCGTGCGCCCGTACGTTTTTCGTGCTGTCCGTAGCTGCTTCCATGCCATGAACCTCGCCCTTCCCGCCCCTGCCACCGGCTATGCGCCACCGCCTGCAGGCCTTACCCTGTACGCCGTGGAAGCCAGCGCACTGCCAACCGATGAAGCCTTGATGCTGGCCTGGGCCGGTGGCGACCTGCGCGCGTTCGAAAGCCTGTATGGGCGCCACCGCAAGCGCCTGTTCGGCTTCCTGCTGCGGCAACTGCGCGACACCGCGCTGGCCGAGGAGATCTTCCAGGACGTCTGGCAGCGGGTGATCAGCGCCCGTGCCGGGTGGCAACCGGACGCGGCCTTCAGCACCTGGCTGTTCCGCATTGCCCACAACCGCCTGAACGACCATTGGCGCGCCGCCCGCCACCGTCCGGCTGCCCCGGCCGATGCCGATCTGCGCCTGGCCGCGATCGAGGATGGGCAGACCCCGGAAGGCGAGCTTTCCGAATTCGAACAACGTCGCCGCATCCAGCTGGCGATGGAACAACTGCCGCCTGAGCAGCGCGAAGTGCTGCAACTGCGGCTGGATCAGGAACTGAGCCTGGAGGAGATCGGCCAGATCACCGGCGTAGGCCGGGAAACCGTGAAATCGCGGCTGCGCTATGCGATGGACAAGCTGCGTGCGGGATTGAACGCATGAACCGAGACGAACCGCTGACGCCGGAAGAACGCGAGCTGGCCCGGCTGCTCGGCCGTCGCGCCGAGCAGGCTCCGCCCGCCGCACTGGACGCTGCCATCCTGGCCGCGGCCCGCGCTGCCGTGGACGCGCCGGCGGCCGATGCGGTCGCCTCTCCCGAGGCGCCGCGCACGCAGCGCACACGCCCGCGTTGGCCGGCGGTGTTCGGCATCGCCGCCTCGATGGTGTTTGCCATCGGCATCGCCTGGCAGCTGCGTCCGGAACCGCCGCCGGTTCCGACCGGTGAGGCCGCTGTTGCTGCGGCACCGGCAGCGGCAGAAGACGTTGCGGCTGCCGATCAGGCCGCTGACCGCAGTGCAGCCGACAGCGCTGTGGCGGCCGCCGAACCAAGCGCTGCGCCCGCAGCACCCGAGGCCGCCCCTGTTGCCGCTGCCCCGGCACCGGCCATCGCACGCGCGCCCGAGCCGGCGCCGGCCGAGACCGCTGAAGCGCCGGCCCAGGCTGCACGATCGATGGCTGCGGATGCGGCCGCCGATACCGCCTTTGCGGCCCTCCCGCCAGCGCCGACGGCAGCACCGGCCGCAGCGCCGCCTGCGCCACCGGCATCCGCCGCCTACTCGGCACCGGCACCTGCACCGGCATTCGCGCCGGCAGCGTCCGGGGCACTGAAAGCACGCACGGCCGCGGCACCTGCACCGGCACCGGCAGCCAATGCCGCCGAGGTCGCGCGGGCGGAGGCGCTGGATCGGGTGGAGATCACCTCGATGAAGCGTGAGGCCCCCAGCCGTTCGGCTCCGGGCATCATGCGCCGCGGCAGCGATGCGGGCCTGAGCGCGGATACCGTGCAGGCCGAGGTGGACGCCGACGCGCGCCTGCCACGCCGGCAGTGGCTGCAGAAAATCCGCGAGCGCCGTGATCAGGACCAGCGCGACCTCGCCCGCGCCAGCCTGGAGCGCTACATCCAGCAATATCCGGAAGCGCGCCTGCCGCGCGACCTGCGCCCGCTGCTGGACGACTGAAGCGGGCGGGGGTACCCGGCAACACCGTAGAATGGCGGGAATGTTCGATACCCTCGCCCAGCCCGTCAGCCACACGCTGGAAGTCAAACACAGCCGCTTCATCGCCCATGCCGCGCCGATCGACGGCGCCCCCGCAGCGCTGGCGTTCCTGCAACAGGTGGCCGTGGCCGACGCCACGCACAACTGCTGGGCCTACCGGCATGGCCAGGACTACCGCTCCAGCGATGATGGCGAGCCGGCAGGCACCGCCGGGCGGCCGATCCTGGCCGCGATCGACGGGCAGGGCTTCGATCGGGTGATGGTGGTGGTGACGCGCTGGTTCGGTGGCATCAAGCTCGGCGCCGGCGGCCTGGTCCGGGCGTACGGTGGCGCCGCCGCAGAATGCCTGCGCACCGCGCCGCGGCTGGCGCTGGTCGCCATGGCACGGCTGCAGCTGCAGGCCGGCTTCGAAGACCTGGGCACCCTGCATGCGGCCCTGCCGGCATTCGGCGCGGAGAAGCGCGATGAACAGTTCGACGCGAACGGGGTGTGCCTGCGGGTCGAATTGCCGGCCGATCAGGTCGACGCATTGAAAATCCGCCTGCGCGACGCCACTCGTGACCGTATCCGCATAGAAGACGACCACCAGGATGACTGACAAGGACGGCGCCCCCGCCTCGCCCCCGCCGCTGCGCCGCCTTGGCAGCCTGCGCACGCTATGGCCGTTCGTGCGCCGCCACAGTGGCCTGTTCACCGCCTGGCTGATGGCCCTGGCGGTGTCTTCGGCGGCCACGCTGAGCCTGCCGCCGGCGGTCAAGCAGATGATCGACCATGGCTTCAGCAGCGGCGGCCAGATCAACCGTGCCTTCGCCCTGCTGATGCTGGTGGCCGTGGTGCTGGCCCTGGCAACCGCCGCGCGCTTCTACTTCGTGTCGCTGCTGGGCGAAAAGGTCGTGGCTGACCTGCGCAGCCGCCTCTACGCACACCTCATCCAGCTCGGTGCCGGCTTCCATGACCGCAGCCGCAGCGGTGAGCTGGTCTCGCGCCTGACCGCCGACAGTGAACTGCTGCGCAGCGTGGTCGGCTCGACCATGTCGGTGGCATTGCGCAGCAGCGTCACGGTGGTCGGCAGCCTGGCGATGCTGTTCGTCACCAGCCCGCGGCTGGCGGCGTGGTCGCTGCTGGGCATTCCGCTTGCGGTATTGCCGATCATCATCGGTGCGCGCAAGCTGCGCACCGTCGCGCGCAGCAGCCAGGACCGCATCGCCGATGCGAACAGCCTGGCCAGCGAGACCCTGGGCGCCGTAAGGACGGTACAGGCGCATGCACGCGAACCCTACGAGCGCGGCCGCTTCGACCATGCACTGGGCGATGCCATCAAGGCCGCCCGCCGCCGCATCGGTGCGCAGTCGCTGGTCACCGCCAGCGCCATCCTGCTGGTGTTCGGCGCCATCGTCGGCGTGCTGTGGCTGGGCGCGCACGATGTCATCGACGGCCGCCTCAGCGCAGGCACCCTTGGCCAGTTCGTGCTGTACGCGCTGATCGGTGGTGGCTCGGTCGGTGCGCTGGCCGAAGTCTGGAACGAACTGCAGCGCGCGGCCGGCGGCATGGGCCGCATCGGCGAACTGCTGCAGGAAGACATCGAGATCCGCGCGCCGGCGCAGCCGCACGTGCTGCCGCAGCCGCTGCGGGGCGAGATCCGGTTCGACGACGTGGTGTTCCATTACCCGCAGCGCCCAGACCAGGCGGCGCTGGACCATTTCAACCTGCACGTGCGCCCGGGCGAGACCGTGGCCCTGGTTGGCCCGTCCGGCGCAGGCAAGAGCACGGTGCTGTCGATGCTGCTGCGCTTCCACGATCCGGCCAGTGGCCGCATCTGCGTGGATGGCATCGACGTGCGCCAGGTCGACCCGGCCGAACTGCGCGGACAGCTGTCGCTGGTTCCGCAGCAGCCGACGCTGTTTGCCGCCAGCGCGCGCGACAACATCCGCTATGGCCGCCTGCAGGCCAGCGACAGCGAGGTGGAAGATGCCGCACGCGCCGCCGAGGCGGACGGATTCCTGCGCGCGTTGCCGCAGGGCTATGACAGTGAGCTGGGCGAGCGCGGCGCCCGCCTGTCCGGTGGCCAGCAGCAGCGTGTGGCGATTGCCCGCGCACTGCTGAAGGATGCGCCGATCCTGCTGCTGGACGAAGCCACCAGCGCGTTGGACGCGCAGAGCGAGCACAGCGTGCAGCAGGCGCTGGAACGCCTGATGGCGGGCCGCACCACGCTGGTCATTGCCCACCGCCTGGCCACCGTGCTCAAGGCCGACCGCATCGTGGTGATGGACCAGGGCCGCATCGTCGCCGAGGGCACGCACGCGCAGCTGCTGGCCGAAGGCGGACTGTACGCTGAACTTGCACGCCTGCAGTTCATCGATTGATGACGTCCGCCTAACATCGGCGCGGCCAAGCTGGCCGCGCTACAGCAGCATCCGCTGAAGGAGGTGCACGATGTCGTTCCGTCAGTTCCCCGCCGTCGACAGCAACGGCGAAAGCCACATCATCATCGAGTTCAAGCCCGAGGCGAATGGCAGCGGGCACCATTCCGAAGCCACGCCACGCTACGAACTGGATGATGGACGGCCGCTGGTACGCGACGGCCGCGAGTTCACCACCAGTGGCGGTGAGCTGAGGCTGACGATCTGAGGTTCGCCGGGCATGGCCCGGCGCCACCGGATTTCGTACCGCTCCGCTCTGGTGGGTGTCGACCTTGGTCGACACGCTTTTTGCCAAAGGCGGTCGAGCATGGCTCGACCCTACAAAAAAGCGTGATCAATTTTTGACCAAGCATCTTGACAGCCTTTGCTACCAAGGGCTGAGCGAGGTTATCCACACCTTTGCTCAGAAACCATCCACACCGCCTGTGGATGAATGTGCTCAGCCCAGCACCCGCCCGATGCCGCTGGCGTCCACTTCAGCGGCCGCGCGACTGATCGCCCCCGGATCGCTGCCGGCCACGAACCCGATCCGGAAATGCACTTCGCCGCCAGGCGTGCGCGAGGAATGGATCGAGGCCAGGCTGATGCGGTGCTGCTCGAACACGTTCAGCAGTTCACGCAGTGAGCCCGGCCGGTCTTCCGGCAGGTGCACCGACAACGCATTGCGCTCGGTCAGGTCAGCCAGCAGATAGCCCACGCGTTCGAAGGTGTAGTTGCCCGCGGCCAGTGCCTGCTCGCCGAAGGCACTGCGGTTGGCCGACAGCAGCTGCTCACGGAATGCACTGCGTGCAGTGTCGTCGCCCTGTCCGACCTGGGCCTGCAGGGCCTGCAGCTGGCCGACCAAGCGCTCCAGCATCGGCGCCACGTACGGGTTGCCGAACTGGATGTCCTCGTAGATCGCGGGGTTCAGCGACAGGATGCGCGAGATGATCGCCGTATCCAGTTCGAACGATGCCGACCGGTACGGCATCATCGCGGCCAGGTCGCCCAGCTGCGGCTGGTACTGGCGCAGCACGCCGGCCTGGGCCAGGTGGGTGGCATGCACCATCGCCTGTACCAGCGCCATCATCTGGTCGTGATGCTGTGGCGTGGCCCGCACGCACTCAGCCTGCAGCGCCGTGCACAGCGAATCGACCCATGGCTGCCAGTGCCGCAGCCGCGCTTCGCAGACCACCATCACCCGACCCTTCAGGGTCGGCGCTTTCGGTGGCGCGGTCATCGGGTGCAGCCCGACCACCTCGGCCTGCGAGGCCAGCATCGCCTGCACCGGTGCCTCCTTCACCGAGGTCACGTCCAGCCACAGCCGGTCCTGCTCGCGGCCGACCGACTGCCGCACGTACTCGGCGATCAACGCGGGCGTATGCCGGATCGGCGCCGAGAACACCAGCACATCGGCCTGCGCGAGCAGCTGTTCCGGCGTATGCGAGCCCGGATCAGCCGGATCATGGCCGATGACCCGCAGCTGCATGTGCTGCTGGAAGAAGCGGGTCAGCCAGCGCCCGTAGGCGCCGGCACTGCCGACGATGCCGACCGTGCGCGGCGTGCGTTCGAGCAGGCCGCTCATGCCACGCGTTCGGCGCGGAAGCGCGTCCCCTCGGCCAGCGCGGCAGGCGCTGCAGCGATCACGTCGAATTCTTCGAAGCCGTTGTCCAGGGTCGCCTCCAGGGCCGCGTGGGTGCCGGCAATCGCACGCGAGATCGCCTGCTGCATCGATTCGCCGCGCAGCAGGAACGACACCACCAGCGACATCAGCACATCACCCGTACCGGCCACGTCCACCGGCAACAGGGGCGAGGTCCAGCGCCAGGTCTCCTCGCGGCCGACAGCCAGGGTCACCAGTTCACCCGGGGTGCCGCCCACGCTGTGCGCGATCACCCAGTGCGGGCCACGATCCAGCAGCGTGCGTGCGGCGGCGATGGCATCGGCCTCGGCGAGCGCCGGCATACCGGTGAGGCGATTGAGTTCAAAGGCGTTCGGGGTCACCAGCCAGGCATGCGGCAGCAGGCGCTCGGCGAAGATCGCTTCCAGGCCCGGTTCCACGTAGGGGCCGGTGTGGGTATCACCAATCACCGGATCCAGGCAGTAACGCAGCTGCGGGCAGGCCGGCAGGATGTCGTCCAGCCAGTCGGCGAAGGCCGCACCGTTGGCGGTGCTGCCGAAGTAGCCGGACACCAGCATCTTCGCCCGCTGCGGCAGGCCGCGCTCGTGGGTGCCCAGCAGCAGGTCGGCGAACCAGTCGGCGGGCAGCACGCGACCGCGCGTGGTGTCGTAGAACGGCGCGTTGCTGAGCAACACGGTCGGAATTTCTGCTACGCGCACGCCGAGAGCGCGCATCGGCGGCACGGCGGCGCTGTTGCCGGCGTGGCCGTAGACAAGTTGCGACTGGACCGAGATGACATCGATCGGCGACGGGCCGTCGGGCCGCTGGCGGCGGCCGTGGACCAGGTGGTTATCAAGGGATTCGCTCATGGCCGCATTCTACGCTCAAGGGGGTTTTCGGCAGGGCTTGCAGCCCTGCGCCTGCAGAATCAACGTCAACATCAAAAGCCAGAGCGGGCTATCCGTGGGATGGCGGGGCGGTGTCGGAGTGCGGGGACGCCGCAAGTACGTCCTTGTAGGCTTGGCAGCGGCATCCATGCCGCTGACACCCCGCACGCCGACACCGCCCCGCCTTCGACAGGTTCACGCGGCTGTTGGTAACTGCGGCTGTTGTTGCGCGCTGTTGGCAGATGTCGACCTTGGTCGACACATCTGTCAGATATCGAATGAGTCATCCACGCATAGCGTGGATCTACCGTGTCGACCAAGGTCGACACCTACCAGAGCAGTAAGCCGTTCCGGCAGATCACGGAAAACTGTCGAAGGCGGGGTGGGTCCGGTTGCAGGGGTGCCCGCGCCATGGATGCCGCGGCCAAGCCCCCAGGGATGGGTTACCGGCGTCCCCTGCAACCGGACCCACCCCGCCAATCCACGGATAGCGCGCTTCGGCTGTTGCCGTTGCCTCTGCGGGTGCAGGGCTGCAAGCCCTGCAAACCAAAACCCCTCAGTGAGCAGCAGGCCGCGACGGCGGCAGCCACGCCGCCACGATGCCGAGCAGCGGCAGGAACGCAGTCAACTGGTAGACGTACTCGATGCTGGTCTTGTCCGCCAGCAGGCCGAGCACGGCAGCACCCAGTCCACCCATGCCGAACGCAAAGCCGAAGAACAGGCCGGACACCATGCCGATGCGGTGCGGCATCATTTCCTGTGCGTACACCACAATCGCCGAGAACGCCGACGACAACACGAAACCGATCAGCACCGCCAGCACCGTGGTCCAGAACAGATCCGCATGCGGCAGCATCAGGGCGAACGGGGCAACGCCCAGGATCGAGGTCCAGATGATCGGCTTGCGGCCGATGCGGTCACCCAGCGGGCCGCCGAGGAAGCCGCCGGCGGCGGACGCCACCAGGAATGCGAACAGATGCAGCTGCGCCTGCGCCACGGGAATGCCGAAATGGTGGATCAGGTAGAAGGTGAAGTAGCTGCCGATGCTGGCCATGTAGAAGTATTTGCTGAAGATCAGCACCAGCAGGATCGCCAGCACCTTGGCCACGGTGCGCGGGGGATGGCGCGGCGCCATCGAGGCGGTGCTGGCCGGGCGCGGGGTGCCCAGGTGCAGCGCGTACCAGCGGCCGACATAGGTCAGCAGTGCAATGCCGATCAGCGCGGCGCCGGCAAACCACGACGCGGCATGCTGGCCATGCGGCACGATCACGGCTGCAGCAATCAGTGGACCGAGCGCGGTACCGAAATTGCCGCCCACCTGGAACACCGACTGCGCGAAGCCATGGCGGCCACCCGAGGCCAGCCGCGCAATGCGCGATGCTTCCGGATGGAAAATGGCCGAACCAATGCCGACCATCGCCGCAGCCATCAGCACCACCGCATAGTTCGGCGCGAAGCCGAGCAGCAGCATGCCGCACAGGGTCGAGGCCATGCCGATCGGCAGCGAGTACGGCGCCGGGCGACGGTCGGTGGCGGCGCCAACCAGTGGCTGGAAGATCGAAGCGGTCAGCTGGTAGGTCAGCGTGATCAGGCCGATCTGGGTGAAGCTCAGGTTGAAGCCGCCCTTGATCACTGGATAGATGGCCAGGATCAGCGACTGCATCATGTCGTTGACGACATGCGAGGTGGAAATAGCTGCCAGCACACCGGGAGCCACCGGACGTGAGGTCGTTGCGGGAGAAGCCAAGGCGGACATGGACGCAGTCAGGTTGGGGGCGAGCCACGCATGCTACGGTTGCCCTCCCCTCCCTTCTGCCGCGTTCGGGTCATGGCCTATCGCAAAAAGGACATTGCCGGCGATGTCGACCCGGCTGCGCCGTGGCGTGATGTGCCACTGCATCGTCCGGTCACCTACCGGGTTACCCAGTACCCGGCAGGCACCCATATCGCAGGCCACAAGCACCAGCGCCACCAGCTGGTCTATGCCATCTCGGGGCTGATGGTGGTGCGCTCGGAAGTCGGTCGCTGGGTCGTGCCCTCCACCCGTGCGATCTGGATGCCGGCGGGCATGGTGCACGCGGTGGACTGCATTGCCGCCGTGCACATGCGCAGCCTGTACATCGATCCGTCGTTCGCCCCGCAGTTGCCGGCCGAACCGTTCGCGGTACAGGTGGCACCGCTGCTGCGCGAACTGCTGCAGGCAGCCACCCTGATCAAGGGCGAGCACATCGAAGACAGCCGCGATGGCCGCGTGGTGCGCCTGCTGCTGGACGAACTGCATCGCATGGACGTACTGCCGCTGCACCTGCCCTCGCCCACCGACCCGCGCCTGCAGCGGATCTGCCAGCACATCCAGAAGCACCCCGGCGACGACGCCACGCTGCAGGACTGGGCACAGGCGCTGGAAGTGGACGTGAAAACCATCCAGCGCCACTTCGCCCACGAGCTGGGCATGACCTTCGGGCAGTGGCGACAGCAGGCGCGACTGCTGGCCGCATTGGAGCGGCTGGCGGTCGGCGACAAGGTCATCGATGTCGCGCTGGCGATGGGCTACGACAGCCCCAGCGCGTTCACCAGCATGTTCAAGCGCCAGCTGGCGCAGACGCCGGCGGCGTTTTTCCGCTGATCGCAAACGAAAACGCCGGGCATGGCCCGGCGCTACCGCTCAACGCTTCGGTTGAAAAACTCAGGACGTCATCCGGTCCCAGAAGCCCTTCACGCCATCCATGAAGGTGGCCGACTTCGGCGAATGCTTGCGTGCTTCCTCGCCGACGAAGGTGGCTTCGAACTGTTCCAGCAGCTTGCGCTGCTCAGCGGTGAGGTTGACCGGAGTCTCCACCACCACGCGGCAGTACAGGTCGCCCTCGCTGCGGCTGCGCACCGAACGCACGCCCTTGCCGCGCAGGCGGAACAGCTTGCCGGTCTGGGTCTCGGCCGGAATGCGGATCTCCGCTTCGCCGCCGAGGGTGGCCACGCGCACGGTGTCACCCAGAGCCGCCTGCGAGATGCGGATCGGCACTTCGCAGTGCAGGTCGTCGCCATCGCGCTGGAAGATCGCATGCTCGCGCACGCGCACTTCCACGTACAGGTCGCCCGGTGGCGTACCGGCCGGACCGGCTTCGCCCTCGCCCTGCAGGCGGATGCGGTCGCCGGTATCGACGCCAGCCGGCACCTTCACCGACAGCACCTTGTCTTCCTCGACACGGCCGTTGCCGTGGCAGGTCTTGCAGGGCTTGGCGATGATCTGGCCACGGCCGCCGCAGTTGTGGCAGGCCTGCTGCATGGCGAAGATGCCGCGCTGGATGCGCACCTGGCCGCGGCCATGGCACACATTGCAGGTTTCGACCTTGCCGTCTTCCGAGCCACTGCCATCGCAGTCGCCGCACTCGGCCAGGGTCGGAATCTCGATGCGGCGCTCGACGCCGCGCACGGCTTCTTCCAGGTCCAGCTCCATCACGTAGCCGATATCGGCGCCGCGACGCGCCTGGCGCGGACCACCGCCACCGCCGCCAAAGATGTTGCCGAAGATATCGCCGAAGATATCGTTCATGTCCGGGCCGCCCGGCCCGCCGCCGCCCATGCCGTGCTCGAACGCCGCGTGGCCATGGCTGTCGTACATGCGGCGCTTGTTGCCGTCGGACAGCACTTCGTAGGCTTCCTTGCACTCCTTGAAGGAGGCTTCGGCCGCCGCATCACCCGGGTTGCGGTCCGGGTGGAACTTCATCGCGCAGCGACGGTACGCCTTCTTCAGCTCGTCGTCGGTGGCGGTGCGGGCAACGCCCAGCACTTCGTAATAATCGCGCTTGCTCATATCGTGGATCTGGTTCCGGAAAGTCGGGATTCGTCAAAGCGGAAGAGCGGAACAAGGTCCGCTCTTGCGTCGGGCGCCCCGACACGCCGGTGGGCGGTCAGGACCCTGATGCGACAACGGGACGCTGGTGGCCAGCGTCCCGTGTCGGTCCGGATCAGGACTTCTTGTCGTCCTTGACTTCGGTGAACTCGGCGTCGACCACGTCGTCCTGCGCCTTGCCGGCATTGCCGGCGTCGGCACCCGGGGCACCGCCCTGGTCGGCCGAAGCAGCGGCGAACAGCGACTGGCCAGCTTCTTCCAGTGCCTTCGACTTGGCTTCGATCTGTGCCTTGTCGTCACCCTTCATCGCGGTTTCCAGGTCGGCCAGGGCCGCCTCGACCTTGCCGATGACATCGCCGCCGACCTTGCTGCCGTGCTCGGTGATGGCGCTGCGGGTGCCGTGGATCAGGGCGTCGGCCTGGTTGCGGGCCTGCACCAGTTCCTGGAACTTCTTGTCTTCTTCGCGGTTGGCTTCCGCGTCGGCGACCATGCGCGCGATCTCTTCCTCGGACAGACCCGAACCAGCCTTGATCTCGACCTTCTGTTCCTTGTTGGTCTTCTTGTCCTTGGCCGACACGTGCAGGATGCCGTTGGCGTCGATGTCGAAGGACACTTCCACTTGCGGCAGGCCACGCGGGGCCGGCTCGATGCCGGACAGGTCGAACTTGGCCAGCGACTTGTTGAAGCGGGCCTGTTCGCGCTCACCCTGCAGCACGTGCACGGTCACGGCCGACTGGTTGTCCTCGGCGGTGGAGAACACCTGCGAGGCCTTGGTCGGGATGGTGGTGTTCTTCTCGATGATCTTGGTGAACACGCCGCCCATGGTCTCGATGCCCAGCGACAGCGGGGTCACGTCCAGCAGCAGCACGTCCTTGACGTCGCCGCCCAGCACGCCGCCCTGGATCGCAGCACCCAGTGCCACGGCTTCGTCCGGGTTGACGTCCTTGCGCGGTTCCTTGCCGAAGAACTCGGTCACCGCCTGCTGCACCTTCGGCATGCGGGTCTGGCCGCCGACCAGGATCACTTCGCTGATGTCGCTCGAACGCAGGCCGGCATCGTTCAGGGCGACGCGGCACGGCTCGATCGACTTCTTGATCAGGTCGTCCACCAGGGCTTCCAGCTTGGCGCGGGTCAGCTTGATGTTCAGGTGCTTCGGACCCGACGCGTCAGCGGTGACGTACGGCAGGTTCACTTCGGTCTGCTGGGCGCTGGACAGCTCGATCTTGGCGCGCTCGGCAGCATCCTTCAGGCGCTGCAGGGCCAGCGGATCCTTGCGCAGGTCGATGCCCTGGTCCTTGTTGAACTCTTCAACCAGGTACTCGATGACGCGGTTGTCGAAGTCTTCGCCACCCAGGAAGGTGTCGCCGTTGGTGGCCAGCACTTCGAACTGCTTTTCACCGTCGACGTTGGCGATCTCGATCACCGAGACGTCGAAGGTGCCGCCGCCCAGGTCGTACACCACGATCTTGCGATCCTTGTTGTCGCCCTTGTCCAGGCCGTAGGCCAGCGCGGCCGCGGTCGGCTCGTTGATGATGCGCTTGACGTCCAGGCCGGCGATGCGGCCGGCGTCCTTGGTTGCCTGGCGCTGGCTGTCGTTGAAGTAGGCCGGCACGGTGATGACCGCTTCGGTGACCTTCTCACCGAGGAAGTCCTCGGCGGTCTTCTTCATCTTTTCCAGCACCTTGGCCGAGATTTCCTGCGGGGCCATCTTCTTGCCGTCGCTGGTGGCCACCCAGGCGTCGCCATTGTCATGGGCCAGGATGCTGTACGGGACGTGCGCGATGTCCTTCTGCACTTCGGCGTCGGTGAACTTGCGGCCGATCAGGCGCTTCACCGCGTAGAAGGTGTTCTTCGGGTTGGTCACGGCCTGGCGCTTGGCCGAGGCGCCGACCAGGACTTCGCCGTCCTTGGTGTAGGCGACGATTGACGGGGTGGTGCGATCGCCTTCCGAATTCTCGATGACGCGGGCCTTGCCGCCGTCCATGATCGCCACGCACGAGTTGGTGGTGCCGAGGTCGATACCAATGATCTTGCCCATGGGGGAGACTCCTGAGGATGCTTGTTGGTGTCAGTCCGGCCGTTCGGCCGGTGGATGAATACGATGTGGGGGAGGCTCGTGGAACATTCAAGCCGTCTCCCGAACGCTGTGTTCAGCGCCTGGAAAACCTTGCCAGGCATGGCCTGGCACAACCGGGACCGGGCAAAGCCCGGCCTGGTCCATCAATCGGCGGCCACCACCACCAGCGCCGGCCGCAGCAGGCGCTCGTTGAGCAGGTAGCCCTTCTGGAACACGGTCACCACGCTGCCCGGGGCGGCGCCCGGCGTCGGCACCTGGCTGATGGCCTGGTGGTGTTCCGGGTTGAACGGCTGGCCGATCGGGTCCAGCAGGACCAGTCCGTTGTCGGCGGCCACCTTCAGCAGCTGCTTGTAGGTCAGCTCCAGGCCTTCGCGCAGCGGGTGCGGGTCGTCGCCGGCGGCCTTCAGGCCGGCATCCAGGCTGTCGAACACGGGGAGCAGATCGCCCAGCAGCTTCTCGTTGGCGAACTTGCGGGCCTGTTCGATGTCACGGGCAACGCGCTTGCGCTGGTTCTCCAGGTCGGCGCGCTCACGCAGGGCATCGGCCTTGACCTGTTCGATTTCGGCGCGCAGGCGCTCGACTTCGTCGTTGACGCCGGCGGTGGCGGCCGCATCGGCGGCACTCTGCTGGGATTCGATATCTGGCTGTTCGTGGTTCATGTCTGGGTCCCTGGCGGTCAATCTCCGCCTCCACCCACCCTAGTGTGGGCGGGATGCTGCGTTTCAAGCGTCGGATGTTCCCGGCGGGCGGCCGGCTGGCGAAAACGCCGCGCCCAGGACATCGGCGGTAGCCTGGACCAGCGGGATCACGCGGTCGTAGGCCATCCGCTTGGGGCCGATCACCCCCAGCACGCCCAGCACCTGGCCATTGGCCGTGTAAGGGGCAGTGACCAGCGAGACGCCCTGCAGCGGCATCATCCCGGTCTCCTCGCCGATGAAGATGCGCACGCCGGGCGCCTGGATGGTCCGCTCCAGCAGCTGCAGGATCTCCCGCTTGCTGGAGAACAGCTCGAACAGCTCGCGCAGGCGCTCCAGGTCGGACAGGTCCTGCACCCCCATCAGGCGGGTCTGGCCCGCCACCAGCATGTCGTCGGCAGCCGGCTGCAGGGCCTGTTCGGCCAGCTCGATGCTGTGCGCCAGCAGCTGTTCCAGCTCGGAGCGGGCATCGCGCAGTTCCAGCAGCAGTCGGGTGCGGATCTCGGCCATCGGCAGGCCGGCGAAATGGGCATTGAGATAGTTGGCCACCTGCTCCAGCTGGCCCGGCGCGAACTCCTGGCGGGTCTCGATGACCCGGTTCTGCACCTCGTTGTCGGCAAACACCAGGATCGCCAGCACCCGGCGCCCGTCCAGCGCCACGAAATCGATCTGGCGGAAGGCGAACTGCTCGCGTCGTGGTGCGCTGACCACGCCGACGAAGTGGCTCATCGCCGACAACAGCTCCGAGGCGCTGCCGAGCAGGGCCTGGGTGCTGCCGCCGCCAGCCAGTTCCTGGCGCAACCGGGCCAGCTCGCCTTCGCCCGGCGGCTGCATCTGCAGCAGGCTGTCGACGAAGACCCGGTAGCCATGTGCGGTCGGGACCCGCCCGGCGGAGGTGTGCGGCGAGGCCAGCAGCCCCAGGTCTTCCAGGTCACCCAGGATGTTGCGGATGGTGGCCGGACTGACCTCCAGCCCGGCCACGCGCGCCAGCGTCTGCGAGCCGACCGGCTCGCCGTCCTGGATGTAACGCGCGATCAGCGTGCGCAGCAGATGTCGCGCACGCGGGGCAAGCTGGTCGGGAGAACCGTGCATGGAATCAACCTGTGAGACACGGACACTAGATAATGGCGGCGCATCACCTTGGCAAGTCATTGGACCTCCCTCGCCCGCGTGCTAGCGTTGCGCGGCTGCTGATACCCCCTTACCCATGCTCAGACATCTTTCGATCAAGGATTTCGCCGTCGTCCGCGCCACCGAACTGGAGTTCGGGCCAGGCATGACCGTGGTTTCAGGCGAGACCGGCGCCGGCAAGTCGCTGATGGTCGACGCGCTGGGCTTCCTGTCCGGCCTGCGCGCCGACAGCGGCGTGGTCCGCCACGGCGCCGCGCGCGCCGAGCTTTCGGCCGAGTTTGCGCTGGAGCAGCTGCAGGCTGCACGCCAGTGGCTGGCCGACAACGAGCTGGACGACGAGGAGCAGTGCCAGCTGCGCCGGGTCATCCGCGCCGATGGCGGTTCGCGGGCCTGGATCAACGGCCGCCCGGTGACCCTGGCGCAACTGGGCGACCTGGCCTCGCTGCTGGTGGAGATCCACGGACAGCACGAACAGCAGGCCCTGCTGACGCGCCCGTCGCAGCTGGCCCTGCTCGACGCCTATGCGCGCAACGAGAACGAACGCCGCCAGGTGCGACGCGCCGCCGCGGCCTGGCAGGCATTGGTCGATGAATCGCTGGCGCTGTCGCAACAGGGCGACGTCAGTGACCGGATCGGCTTCCTGGAGCACCAGCTGCGCGAGCTGGACCGTGAAGACCTGGAGCCGGAGTCGATTGCCGCACTCGGCGCCAGCCACCGCCGCCAGGCCCATGCCAGCGCCCTGCTGAGCGCCTGCCAGGCCGCCAGCAACCAGCTCAACGGCGACGACGGCAGCTCCGCGCTGGACCTGCTGCAGCAGGTGCGCCACGAGCTGTCGCGCCTGATCGAGCACGACGCGCGCCTGGGCGAGGTGGATGGCCTGATCGAGAACGCTTCGATCCAGCTGCACGAAGCCCTGTCGCTGCTGGATCGGGTGCATGACGACCTCGACGCCGACCCGGAACAGTTCGAGGAGAACGAGCGCCGCCTCGGCCGTCTGCACGACCTGGCCCGCAAGCACCGCGTGCCGATGGACGAGCTGGGTGCGCAGCGCGAGCGCATGCACGCCGAAGTGGAACAGCTGCGCGGCGCCGACGAACGCCTGCAGCGCCTGGCCGGCGAGATCGACAAGGCCGCCGCCGCCTGGCGCGCACAGGCCGAAGTGCTGACCGCCAGCCGTCGCAGCGCTGCTGCCGAGCTGTCGGCCACCACCACTGGCATCATCGCCGAGCTGGGCATGGGCGGCGGCCAGTTCCTGATCGAGCTGGAACCGCAGGACGCCGGCAAGCCCGACCCGCAGGGTGCCGAGCGCGTGGAATTCCTGGTCGCAGCCAATGCCGGCCAGCCGCCGCGCGCCCTGCGCAAGGTGGCCTCCGGCGGCGAACTGTCACGCATCTCGCTGGCCATCGAAGTGGCCGCGCTGGACCTGGATGCAGTGCCGACCATGGTGTTCGACGAAGTCGACTCCGGCATCGGCGGCGCGGTAGCCGACATCGTCGGCCAGAAGCTGCGCGCGCTCGGCGAGAAGCGCCAGGTGCTGTGCGTGACCCACCTGCCGCAGGTTGCCTCCAAGGGCCATGCCCATTACCGGGTCAGCAAGGGCCCGGTGGAAGGCATGACCCAGAGCGCCGTGGAAAAGCTGGACAGCAAGGCGCGCGAGGAAGAGCTGGCACGCATGCTCGGCGGCGTGGAAGTGAGCAAGGAAGCGCGCGCCGCCGCGCGCAAGCTGCTGCAGGCCTGAGGCCGGCACTACCGTGCGTGGGCCCGGCTTCCGCACGGTAGTGCCGGCCGCTGGCCGGCAACCGATGCGAGGGGTCGAAGATCGTGAGGTTGCCGGCCAGCGGCCGGCACTACCCCCGTGGCTGCGTCAGGTCGACGTTCTCCACCAGGAAATCAAGAAACGCGCGCACCCGCAGCGGCAGGTAGCCGCCCTGCCCCAGGAACACCGCGTGCACCTCTTCCAGGTCACCGGGGTTGGCCTCTTCCAGCACCGGCAGCAGGCGCCCGGCGGCAATATCCTGCTGCACCTGGAATGCTGCCAGCCGCGCCATGCCCAACCCACCCAACACCAGCTGGCGCAGCGCATCGCCGTTGCTGGCGCGGGCGTTGCCACTGGGCAGCAGCATGCGTTCGCGCCCGTCCTGCAGCAACGGCCAGCCCTGCATCGCGCGCGCATGGCCGATATCCAGCCGGTTGTGCGACTGCAGCTCCTCGGCAGTGCGTGGCAGCCCGTGCCGCTGCGCGTAGGCCGGTGCAGCCACGATCATCATCCGCGTCGCGCCCAGCCGCCGCGCCACCAGGCTCGAGCTCTTCAGCGGACCGGCCCGCACCGCCACGTCGGTGCGCTGCTCCAGCAGGTCGATCACCTCGTCGTTGAGGGTCAGGTCCACGCCTACCTGCGGATTGCGCTGCAGGAACGCCGGCAGCAACGGCAACAGGAAATGCTGGCCGAACGGCACGTTGGAATTGACCCGCAGGCGTCCACGCGGCTCGGCGTGAGCACTGGCGCAGCGCTCGGCCTCGTCCAGGTCGGCCAGCACGCGCAGGCCGCGCTCGTAGAACGCGCATCCCTCGGGAGTCAGCTGCAGCTGGCGGGTGGAACGCTGCAGCAGGCGCGTCCCCAGACGTTGTTCCAGCCTCGCCACCAGCTTGCTGACCGCCGACGGGGTCATCTGCAATGTTCGGGCGGCTGCGGAAAAGCCCCCGGTCTCGATCACCCGCACGAACACTTCCAGTTCGCCGGATCGGTTGATGTCGGAGCGCGCCATGGCAATGAATCCAGTTCACAGATGATTGTCCATGCGCAGTCTAGTTCACAGATGAGTACGGAATCACCATGGCCTTCCCTCCACCCGGGATTGCCCGATGAATCGTTTCAGCCAGCTCGTCACAACCGCATTGATCGTCCTGTCCAGTGCCGCCAGCGCCGCCCCTGCGCCGCACTGGGTCGCCAGCTGGCAGGCCAGCCCGCAACCGGTCTGGGGCCCGGAATTCCTGTTTCCGACCCTGGTCCCAGCCGCACTGCAGGACCAGACCTTCCGCCAGACGGCACGTATCAGCCTGGGCGGGTCTCGGCTGCGGGTGCGGCTGAGCAATGCCTACGGCACTCAACCACTGCGGATCGGGGCGGCGAGCGTGGCCGCCCGGGCGGGGGACACCCCGCAGCCGCTCAGTTTCGAAGGCCAGCCCGGGGTGCTGATCGGCCCCGGGCAGGAACGGCTGAGCGATCCGCTGCCACTGACCACGGCTGACCGGCAGGCGCTGCAGGTCAGCGTCTTCGTGCCGGGGCCGATGCCGGTGCAGACGTTCCATTGGGAGGGCAGGCAGACCAGTTGGATTGCGCCTGGCGACCAGAGCCAGGCCCAGACACTGAGCGGGGCCAGCAGCACCACGGCCCGCCTGTTCCTGGCCGGCATCGAGGTCGAGGCGCCGACCAGCGCACGCAGCGTGGTGGTGATCGGCGATTCGATCACCGACGGCGCCACCGCCAGCCTCGACCAGGACCAGCGCTGGACCGACCATCTGGCCGCGCGTTTGGCACCGCGGGGCATCGCCGTGGTCAATGCCGGCATCTCCGGTGGCCGCCTCTTGCACGACGGCATGGGGGAATCCGCGCTCGCCCGCTTCCAACGCGATGCACTGGATCAGCCTGGCGTGTCCAGCGTGATCGTGCTGGTTGGCATCAATGACATCAGCTGGCCCGGCACCGCCTTCGCGCGCAAGCAGGCGCGGCCCACGCTTGCCGAGCTGCAGGCGGGCTACCGCGCCCTGGCCGAACAGGCCCATCGGCGGGGTCTACGCATCCTCGGCGCCACCCTGATGCCGTTCGCCGGCGCCCTGCCCGGCACGCCGCTGGACGACTACCACCACCCGGACAAGGACGCCCTGCGCCGCCAGCTCAATGCCTGGCTGCGCACCGACGGGCCGTTCGACGCGGTGATCGACCTGGACGCGGCCCTGCGCGATCCGGCCGATCCGTCACGGATGGCCGCTGCCTACGACTCCGGCGATCACCTGCATCCGGGTGATGCGGGGAACCGGGCGATGGCCGAGGCGGTGGATCTGGACGTGCTGCTTGGAGGTCAGGGGTCGGCCGGGGTCGGATCCCTTTGCGCCAGCAAAGGGCTCTGACCCCAGCACGCGACCCAGCAACGAAAAACCCCGGGCAGGCCCGGGGTTTCGTCGCATCTGGCTGGCTGGATCGGCTTACTTGCGCTTCTTGCGCACGTACAGCACCAGCGAGTGCTCTTCCAGTTCGTAGCCGTGGTCGGCTGCGATCTTGCGCTGCAGCTCCTCGATCTCATGGCTCTCGAACTCGATGATCTTGCCGCTGTCCACGTCGACCATGTGGTCGTGGTGGCCGCCACGGTCAAGCTCGTAGACCGCCTGGCCGCCCTCGAAATTGTGCTTGAGCACGAGGCCGGCGGCCTCGAACTGGGTCAGCACCCGGTACACCGTCGCCAGGCCGATCTCGTCGCCATGCTCCAGCAGCTGGCGGTAGATGTCTTCGGCGGTCATGTGGTGCTGGGCATTGCGCTGCTCGAGCAGCGCCAGGATCCGCATCCGCGGATGGGTCACCTTCAGGCCGACTTTACGCAGGTCGTGGGTTTCCATAGGTCTCCGTTCATTGGCGATTTAGCGCCAGCTGCCTCGGATTGGGTCGCGGTGGCACGCCGGGAGTGTATCATCGGTTTGATTTCCCCAACCGCCAGTCCCGATGCGCAATCTCCTGTTGGTCGCCGCCGTCGCCCTGTCCACCACCGGGTGCGGCATCATCTACAAGCAACCCATCTATCAGGGCAACCTGATCCGGGAAGATGCCGTGGCCAAGCTGCAGGTCGGGCAGAGCAAGCAGCAGGTCACCGCGCTGCTGGGCACCCCGTCCATTCCCGATCCGTTCCACGCCCAGCGCTGGGACTACACCTCCAGCCAGCGGGTGAACCGCCTGGGACGTACTGAAGTGAAGAACTTCGTGGTGTTCTTCGAGAATGACACCGTGACCCGTTGGGAAGGCGATTACTTCCCGGGCAACGACAAGGCCCTGGCCCAGCAGACCGTGCGCCAGTTCGGCCGCAACCTGCCGAAGGACAAGAAGAAGAAGGGCCGCTGAGGCCCTGCCCGTCCCCACGGACGGGTTGCGGGCATCAACCGCCGAGCGCGCGTCGCCGGCGGTTGTCCTTGGGGTCGGCCAGCAACGGGCGTAGCAGCTCAATGCGGTCACCCTCCAGCAACACCTGCTGCGGGCGCGCCAGTACGCCATGCACGGCCACGGCCGGGCATCGGTCACTGCCTTCCAGCGCGGCGGCGGCAATGGCATCGGCCACGGTCGCGCCCTCGTCCAGCTGCAGCCGGCGCGACAGCACCTGCTGCGGCCAGGCCAGCACCACCTCGACCTCGATCATCGCTCAGGCCTCGTCGGCGACGCGGACGAAATCATTGACCATCCGATCGGCCAGACCCTGGAAGCCGATCGCCAGGGCCGGCCCCAGCAGGCGCGAGCTGGGCTCGAATTCCAGGGTCAGGGTGACCTTGCAGGCGTCCTCGGCCAGCGCATGGAATTCCCAGCGGCCGTGCAACTGCTTGAACGGGCCATCGCGCAGCTGCATGTCGATGCTGTGCGGGCGCTGCAGGGTGTTTTCGGTCTGGAACCAGGTGCTGAACGAACCCAGGCCCAGGTCCAGGCGCGCCACCAGCCGGTCCTCGCCCTGCTCCAGGATCTGGGCAGCCGAGCACCAGCGGAAGCGGCGCGGATAGGCCTGGACATCGTTGACCAGGTCGAACATGCGCGCGGACGAATGTTCGACCAGGGCGCTGCGGCGGATAGTAGGCATGAATACAGGGCGTTTCGGCAATCGACCGGGCGGGCCCGAATCGGAGACAATACGGAAATGAGCAAGAACAGCGGCAAGGATAAAGCAAAGAGCGCGACGGCCAACAAGACCATCGCGTTGAACAAGCGTGCCCGCCACGAGTACCACATCGAAGAACGCTTCGAGGCCGGCCTGGCACTGCAGGGCTGGGAGGTGAAGTCGATCCGCGCTGGCCGCGGCAACATCATCGATGCCTACGCCTACGTGAAGCACGGCGAGATCTTCCTGATCGGCGCCCAGATCACCCCGTTGATCCAGGCCTCCACCCACGTGGTGGCCAACGACCGGCGCGAGCGCAAGCTGCTGCTGCACCGGAGCGAGATCGACAAGCTGGTCGGCAAGGTCGAGCGCGATGGCTACACGATCGTGCCCACCGCGATGTACTGGAGCAAGAACAAGATCAAGCTCGAAGTCGCGCTGGCCAAGGGCAAGCAGACCCACGACAAGCGCGATGCCGCCAAGGACCGCGACTGGGCGATCGAGAAGCAGCGCGTGATGCGTCGCGGCAACCGCGACGCGTAAGGCCGCAGCGCATCACCTGTAAAGCCGGGCCATGCTCGGCTGTCTTGGTCTTCTGTAGAGCCGAGCCATGCTCGGCTTCGGTAAGAAAAGCAGTCGAGCATGGCTCGACGCTACAAAAGGCGGTCACCCCGCCAGCATGCCCTGCCCGCGCATGCGCGGCGCCAGCGCCGCGTGCATCACCGCCAGGTGCATCACCACCGCCAGTTCCGGCGCGTAGCGGTCATCGCCTTCCCGCCACTGCTGGGCCAGCTGCGCGGCATCATCGGGCAGCAACGACAGCAACTGGGCATCATCCAGCGCATCGGCGGCGCCCTGCAGCTGGCGCGCCAACTGCCGCGACTGCCACACGTGCACGCCAATACTGAGACTGGCCAGCGACATCAGGACCACGGCCAGCCCGTGCTCGAACCACTGCGACAGCACTTCCGGCCCCCACAGCAGGGCCGCCAGTACGGCCAGGCCCGGTAGGCGCCAGCCGAGCCAATGGATGCGACCGCGCTGCGACCAGTGCACCACCACCGCGCTGGCGACCAGGGCCGCCGCGGCTGTGGCCGGCAACTCCGTCACCCAGGTGGCCGCCAGCAGCACCGCCAGCACGGCCCAGACCCAGCCGGGCGGCAACGCGCGCCGCTGATAGTCGGCACCGACCGGCCCGATCAGCTGTCGCAGGCTGCGTTGTTGGCTTGCATCGGTCACCCACAGTCTCCGTGTCTGTCCTGGCTCGGATGGTCGTCGCCAGTGTGTCGCAAATTCGTGCCAATGACGTTACCAATCCGCTATGACGGCGGCTCTACAACGTGTTGTGGATTGCAAAGGTGACTGTTCAGCTGTTTTGCCGTAGCATTGCAACCGTTGGGCAGGCCCTGACCGTGGCAACGCGGGATCGGCCCTGTACCTTGCAGCACTGTAGAAACCGGGGGTGCATTGGTTTCGACGGGGGTTGTGAAGTCGCCTGGCGCATGCCGAGGGGGTAGCTTTCCTCGTAAATCCAGCTGCAAAACTCTAGTTGCCAACGACGACAACTACGCTCTGGCCGCTTAAGGCCTAAGCCTCGAAACCGCTTGTGTCCATGCTCGCGGTGTAGAGTCACTATCATGGAATCGCGCTGGGTGGCTGCCTGTCAGTCCGGCACTAGAACACAACAGGCTGGTTCCCGGATGCGCTTTGCACGCCGTGCTGTTCGGGGACGAGATCCAACGGTGAGCTAAGCATGTAGTGCTGGGGATGGAGTGCCTTCGGACGGCGGTTCAATTCCGCCCACCTCCACCAACTGCTTGCAAAATCTATCACTAAGTGGCTGATTTTGCAAGGGTTTTGGCATCGGAGTGATACACGAACTGAGCCTGTCTGCAGGTATCAAAGTAGGTATCACTCCGTGCCAAAGCCATTTTTCCTGCGCCGACCGAGCGGGCTATACGTCCGTTTTTTTGTGCCTACGGATCTACAGCCTCTTATTGGCTCCCGCTACCTGGTGCGACGCCTGCCCCCTGCTTCAATCGATCTGATGCGGCTTACAGCGGCAAGCGCCGCTGTGGCACTCTCTCAGGCATTCGACCGCATCAGACGTAGCCCAATGACCGAGAAGGATCGGGACGCCCTGCTGAGAGCGTTGGCCGGAACCATTGACCGCTGGACCGGGAACATTGAGCTGCCTAACGGCGCGAGATTGACCGACCTACAGGTGAATGGACGCGAGGACGCCAAAGCTCTGCTGGACACCATCAAGGGACTCGCGAGCTCAGGCTTTGCCCAAAGTTCACCGCTGCCCGGAGCCGGGGACACCCTGACAAAGCGTGTTGGTCTCTACCTGGAAGACCTTAGGAACGCTAAGACATCGCCAGGCAATCTGCTCGACAGTGAAAACACGCTCACCATCTTCCGCGAAATAGCAGGGCTCGACCTGCTCATGTCGCAAGTGGGGGAGACCCAAGTGCGCGCCTTCCTAAATGGGCTTCATGACTGGCCGAGCAATGCGCGCAAGAAGGCAGAATACAAAGAACTGAGCGCCGCGCAAATCATCGCCAAGGTCAAGCAACAACGCGCCAAAGGGCTCGTTATCGCGGGCCTGTCTGATCGGACTCTAGGCAAACATCGTGACCGACTGGCCAGCTTCCTCAATGCACAAGTAGCCGGTGGGCTGCTCACACGTTCGCCGCTCGATGGAATCAAGCGCCAGAGCTCGGCCACCGCAATCGCCACGCTCCCCCGTCGCCCCTTCAGCATTGAGGAAATCAACCAACTCTTCGATATGGAGAAGTTCCTTCCCTGGTCAGAGGAGCGGCCTGATCGATACTGGGGAGTCCTGCTTGCAGCGGGCACTGGGGCGCGGGTCAACGAGCTTGGGCAACTCTATGCCGACGATGTGGCCGAGGTGAATGGCATTTGGGGAATCCACATTCGTGCGGGGCGGCGGGATCAAAAGCTGAAAAACGCAAACTCCTTGCGCTTCATCCCACTCCACCCACGCTTGTTGGAGGCGGGCTTCTTAACTTACGTCGAAGATGTAGCGCAGTCGGGCCATGAGCGCCTGTTTCCCCACCTGCCTTGGCATAAGAAGGCAGGCTACGGGGACGCCCTCGGAGATCAGTTCCGCGCCTATCTTGTTGGTTTGGGCATGATGCAGCCCGGCATGGGCTTCCACTCGTTCCGACATACTGCGAGCACCCGGCTTCTCTATGCGGGGGTGCTTAGCTCTATTGCCGCTGCCATTACGGGGCACAAGGCGCATATGCCCGGCGAGCTCGGAACCTATGTAGATGTGCCCACGCTCCAATCGCGCGCAGACGCGGTAGCGCTTCTCCCCGTTCCCGAAGGTCTGCCGGCCTATCAGCCTGGAGAGGCAGCGCAGTCTCTCAAGCAAGCGCAACTCAGAGCGAAGCGGAGGGTGGTGAATGCAGCTGCACGTGAACGAAAAGCGGTCGCTCTTGCCAAAAGCGCGCACTCCACGACGCCAGCAAGTCGGATGAGGAAGCCATCGAAGGCGTCGTAGCGCCCGGGGGATCGCGGCGACAATGATTAGGCAACGCCATCAACCACTCCAGGTGCCCAAGATTCGGGGCTGGACTCTTGCTATCGCCTCGCTGTCTGCTTTGCCACCCGTCCCGGCGCGTCTTGCCAAGTCTGGCCCTGCCGAAAGGCACGCGGCGCCCCGCCAAAAATGTGACAGACATCAAACTATTGAATAGATGGGTTGCCTGAGGCAGGATCTCATGACTGAAGGGCGCATCAGCCAGGGAATTTCAGGGGGAAAGTAAAAGCTCGCAGTAGGCGTCAAGAAGCCCGGCAGATGTATCTGTCGGGATGATAATTGTGGCACGGGATGAAAACGACCAATAAATATGCCGACATCTACGCCCGCGCGAGCAATGAACATCTCACGTCAGCCGCTGCTGACCAATACGGCGCACAGATAATGCGCCGCCCAACTTCGCATGAGCAGAATACGTATCCAGGAGAACAAGCGTGTCTAGCCCGTTCCAAGATGTCGCACCCCGCATTACTGGAAATCCGAAGGTCAGAGAACCGCAACAAGGAGCCTATGAGGCGCTAGCACAGCATGTAGCTGACGGTGCGGACATAAGAGAAGTTAGCGTAGTACTGCCCGTGGGATGCGGAAAGTCAGGAACTATAACGCTCACTCCATTTGCGTATAAATCGAAACGAGCATTGATCATCGCTCCCGGCGTTGCGATTGCAACGCAGCTGGCAGCTGATTTCGACTTTAGTAGCGAGAAGCTATTCTATGCACGCTGCGATGTGATGGACGGCCCCAATTATCCAGAGCCAGTGGAAATAAGAGGCACCGATGCAAATCGAAGTGACCTTGACGCCGCACACGTTGCCATTACAAACATCCAGCAGATTTCCGGCGATGGCAACAAGTGGTTGCGAACGCTTCCTGCCGACTTCTTTGACCTGATCATTTTCGACGAGGGCCATCATAGCGTTGCAGCAACCTATGAGGCCCTGAAAGCAAAATTCCCTGCAGCCTCGGTCGTGAACTTCAGCGCCACGCCTCTTAGAGCTGATGGCCAGATGATGAGCGGTCCCGTCGTTTACTCATACCCAATCTTCAAGGCGATCAGAGCGGGCTATGTTAAACAGCTCAAAGCAATCCAACTCAATCCGAAGACCTTACGCTATGTCAGGCGACCAGGCGATTCGGAGGTTGAAGTCTCCCTAGATGAGGTCCGACGCCTAGGTGAGGAGGACGCGGATTTCCGCAGAAGCATCGTAACGTCCGAAGAAACACTGAATACCATTGTTGATGCGTCCCTCCGGGAGCTCGACCGGCTCCGTAACTTGACAGGGGAGCCACGCCTAAAGGTAATCGCCTCGGCATTGAATTATGAGCATTGCATTCAGATTGTGGAGGCTTATCGCGCACGGGGAAGGAAGGCCGATTTTGTGCATTCCCGTGAGAGTAAAAAGAATGACCAAGTCATGCAAAGGCTGGCGAATCATCAACTGGACGTGATCGTACAGGTGAGAAAACTTGGCGAAGGTTTTGACCATCCGTTCCTGTCGGTAGCGGCGGTCCTTAGCGTGTTCTCCAACCTGTCTCCATTCGTCCAATTCGTTGGGCGAATCATGCGCGTAATCAAGCAAGATGCGCCGGGGGACGTTGTAAACCAGGGCAGTGTGATCTTTCATGCGGGCGGCAACATTGCCGCCAGGTGGGGAGACTTCCAGCAGTTCAGCGAAGATGACCAATCCTTCTTTGACCAGCTTCTTCCTCTTGAAGGCTTGGATCCAGCAGATCCCACGGAGTTCCGTGAGTATGCGCCTCGCGACACTACCAATGGGAAGCCCGAGGTCAAAGAGCAGTCCGAGGTGGAAATGCAGGAAATCCACCTCCTAAAGCAGGAAGAGGAAGACGCCATTCGCCTGTTGAAGCAGAGCGGAATTATCCCTGCAGACTTTGACCCTACTACCCAAGCCCTCAAGCCCATCGCTGTCCCTAAGGCAGCAAAACGACAGGCCGCCAGAGACGCTCTTAACGAGCTTATTCAACTCCACGCAGGACGAATTCTCAATGAGCGAGGAATTAAGCATGGCGGGCGAGAGTTGGATCACAGACGGCTTGGTCGCGACAACTACGTAGTGGTAGTCACCACTCTCAACGAGGCGGCGAACACCTTGGTCGGCCGGAAGCCAGGGGAACGAAGTGAGATGTCACAGGTGGAACTGGACACCATTCGGGGGCAGTTCGATGCCCTTACAGCAAGCGTTTGCAGGAAGCTGTTCGATGGCGACTAAGTCCTTGATCGTCTCGACAATGGTAGACAGGGCGAAGAAGGCCCACAACTGCCAAGCTAACAGTAAACATAGGATCGAACGCGGAGACATTCGACTAGGGGTGCGAAAAGACCGGGGCTGGGATCGATACTGTGTTGCTTGTGCGCAGAGCATGATCGAGCGCGGTTTATTGCGACTGGGAGAACTGAGCAAGTTGGAGCCTGAGGAAAGCGAAGACTAAGAGGCAACATAGGCCCATCATTCCGCGCATGGAGGATGGGCCACTCTGCTTTCCTGCCTAGCTGCATTCGCTGGAATGGGGCTGCTTAGATGGTGCGCGTTTCAGTAAGCCAAGCTTTCATCCTAGCGAACCATTCATCCCTCTCAGTCTCATTGACAGCTGTGCTCTTGAGCCAACGGTCGGAGTGGCGCACGAAAGGAACCAGCCAGAGCGGGTGAACAACGTCCCGCACCTGGACTTCCAGACGATGGGTGATGACTCCTTTGTAGCTGTATTCCCCAGTGCGGATGGCGAGCACTTCAGCCCGCCGCAGGTAGCGCTCGCCCTTCACGGGCTCCCGGATCCAGATAGTGTCCCTGCCCAGGTCCAAGGCGATATGGTCATGGCAAACAGTGGGCTCAAACTCTTCAGGCCTATGCTTCTTCAGTTTGGGCGCGCGGCGACGGAACAGCCACGGCAAGCCCCACAGCAGCGCAAGGGGCCAGAAGACCAGCTGCCCGAACAGCATCAACCCGAACACGGCACCCTCAGCCGTCGTGCCCTTTTCGAACACCACACCGCACAGCCACCAAAGTGCAAGACCGGTGATGATCCAGCGGACTACCTTGAACAAGGTCCACATACGAGCTTCCTAGCGATGGTTGGGAAGGACCTGGGTCAGCGACGGTCTACGACAGTCCAAGTGCCATCGACCTTATCGATGGCGAAAGTGCCGACAAGCTGCTGTTGCTCAGTGCGAGTGCCCAGCTGATACCGCGCAGTTCCGGTGACACTGCACGCATAGCCGGGGCTGTCCCCACGCACGCACTCTCCTACCTTCAAGTGCTCAAACGTCATCGTCGTTCCCGTCGCCTCCTTGAAATACACGGCCAAGGCTTTCTCAACATCGCCGCTCCCAGGACCACCCGAGCAAGCAACCAGCAGCGCAGTAGCGGAAAGCGTCCAAAGCTTCTTCATGTGTGTTCCTTCAGTCGATGAGTAGGCAGTGATTGCCCGGATTCGTTGCAGTGCCAGGTAGGACTTCGCTATCAATCAGTGACCCGGCCTTGTTGATGACGATCACGATCTGACTAGGCCGCGCAGAGGAGTCCTCCTCACGCTCCCCTAGATAGACCAGAGCGACGGCATCCTTGAAGTCATAGACCTTGCCGAAGCCAATGACGCTATGCGCTTCGGGAGGCAGCAGAACCGGCTTTCCATCGAGCTTGATAGCGCGTTTGTAGTCCCGGCCTTCGACGGAGTCGATGCGGCCGATGCTGGTTCGGATGGGGCCGGTGGGGATCGCGGAGCCATGACCCGTGGCCCAAATGAAAGCGGATACCTTCGGCCGCCCTCCCCCATCCACCCTGAACTGGCCAGTCTGCAGTTGGCACGACAGGCTGGGCATAGCGTCAGCAGAAGCAGTGAACGCCAGAAGACCCACCAATGCCCAGCACCTCATATCCATAACCACCTCCTCGCCCAACGAATATTTGCGTTCAATGCAAATGACCGGCTAAGCTTAGGCGGGCACACTTCGGGTAGTCAATGCCCTTCTTGCTGCCCCGAATGCCCGCGCCGTTACCAACAACCACTGCTCTTGGCCAACGCCTCCGCGCCGCACGCGCAGCCAAGGGCTGGACTCAGGCCCAGCTAGGGGAACTATTGATGGGAGTGGATGACCCAAACACCACTGCGCCCCGCATCAGCAGGTATGAGAGGGGCCTTCATAAGCCTGATCTGGAGACCATTGAGAAGCTCGCGGAGCTTCTGGATCTCCCAGCCGCTTACTTCCTTGCTGCCTCTGACGTGGTTGCGGAGGCAATCTTGGTGCTGACACAGCTTGATGCCCGAAAACAGAAAGAAGCACTGGCGCTTCTAAAAAGCCTCGCCCCCGCTAGCAAGTGACGCGCACCGAACGGCCTAGCGACTTCCTACGCTATGCCTAGGTGCCAGCAAGGAAGACCCTAATGACAAGCCTCGCCTACGACCTCCTGATGGCATTGATTCCCGGCACGGCCGCTGGATACTACTCGGGCTTGCTGATGGCCAAGCTCTCAAAGTTCAATGCGCTGAAATACGAGGCACTTCGAGCTATTCGATCAATCAACTACATGGGCGATGCCAGTAACACACAGATCATCAGTTCAGATAAGAGTGAAGAACTTCACCTGATAGCATCCGAGCTCTTCCTTCTCAAGCACAAGGGCGCCGGAATTTCCTTGATGCAAGTTAGCAATGAGCTTCTAAATTCCATAGCAGCATGTAAGCACTCGGCGCATCCCGTCGATAGCTTCATAAAACAGATCAGTGACTGGCAAGCTCGAATTCGCGGCCTAAAGGTAGGACGACGCTTCTTCCTTCCTTGGGGTCAAATCTGATGTGCCTTTGACCGAACATTAAAACATTCGTCGGCGCCCGGAAATTTTCGGTCCGCTCCGTTTTTCTGCTGTAGAACTCCAAGTGCTCCTTTACGGACAAGGCCACCTCCGCCCCCGATTCAGGACACATCTTCCTGCTGACTCAGGACACTATGGGCCCGCTGTTTTGCCTCGGTCTTTGCTTCTAACCGCCGACCGACCGAGGCAAAGTCTCCCCCAACCCGCAATAAGCGAGCCTGGGGACCTTTGCCGGGCCGGCCTACTCTTGCCTAGGCAGAGGACCATCGTCGGCGCTGTGATCACTGTCAATACACAGCTGCGGCAGGTTCACGCCTGACATGGCGCCGGGGCTGGGGTCCTGCCACCAGCATTCACTGGCGTCTCTCCCATGGGCTTTGCCCCGTGATCAGGCTGTCGCCTGACGCTCTCCAATCTTGCCCTTCGCATACATGGCCGACCCGAGACGGGGCACACAATCCAAGGCCAGCTAGGGAACCCATGCCTTGGAACCTCCGCGACGCAGAAGCCATGCTGCCGGATGTGGACGTATTCCTCCACGGTTTAAGGCCGCTATCCGTAGGAGATGGATAGCCCCGGATTGTCACCGGGCGCGAACTAATCGGACCTCCGTGCGATAGCCATTGGTTCCAGCTGGGTTGCGAGGGGTTGCGCTCTTCCCGATGTCGGCTATGTTGTTGCTTGGGGCCGATGCCTGGGTGTGTAGAGCTGCTTTCTACCTACTCGCAGCCGTTGCTGTTATCAACGAGCTGCCGCTAAAAAACAGCATGAGGCCAACGCCAATTCTGTCAATGCCCCCCGGAAGAATATTCGGGGGCATTGTTTTTCTAGCTTCAGACGCGAGGTCCGCGACATCTTCTTTGGTCCTTTTTCTCCAACTCGCTATCGTTCAGTTGTTCCGTAAGCGTGCGCGTTGGGGTAGTTCCAGAACACTGCGATTTGTGCGGCTGTGCTGTATCAGCAGTGATTGGATAGCGCTTCAGCATTGATGCTGCGAGCCTATCCAAAGCTTCTACACTCGTAGCTGCCTGCGCCGCATACTTCACCTGTGCTTCCGGGCCTGTAGCTAGACGCGCAGCATCGTGCCGCGTCCTGCGCCGCTCAATGCGCTCTTCGCCACTCCGACGCCGCTGCGCCCAATCGCGCCTGCTACCGCTCCAGAGCGACGGCTTGGGATTTTTCCTCTCCCATGTCACCAATTTCATTTGGGCTTCCGTGAGTGAAATGTTTGCCTTAACTTCGGCTTGTAGCCTGCGCTCCCATCGAGTGGCGTCACGAGCCACCTGCTTCAATGAACTGTGAAGCTCGCGCATATCGTTTCGATATGACGCCCTGTGGGGGTAGGCGCCCGCCCTGCTCGACATGTCAAAGAGCTTGGCGACCGTCGAAAGACTTTGCCGAACGGCAGCATCTATATCCTCCAGCCAAACCCGTCTCGCTTCCATCTCCAGCTGCTCTATTTCAGCGTCGTAACGAGCCATGGCCTCGTCTGCTTGCTTGTTCGCAATCTTGCTACGAAGACGCCTAGCCGCCTTCATCAATACTGGCTTGAGACTTGGCGGAAAGCGCGATGCGGCAGACCCCACTCGTGCAGCTCGCTGCTCTACTGATGCTGGCCTTTTTCGTGCTCGTGGCGGCGCCAGCGCGACCTGCCCGAGGTGCGGTTGCCGCTCTTCTTTGCCAACAGCTGCAAGCCGCTCACGTTGAGCTGCTTCTTGCGTATGGGAGCGTGGCGTCGCCATCACCCTTCCCTCTTGCTCCAAGCGTTCCAGGTAGTCACGCAGTTCAATGCGATTGGCGTTTTGGATCTGGTTATTTACCGTGGCCCGCTCGCTATCTTCACCCCTCCTACGCATCGCGGTCGCTGCCTTACCCTCGTGCTGGGTGGCTTCGCGAGCCAGCATGGCTGCGAACCCGATATAGCCATCAGCTTCGGCGGCATGTGCTTGCTTAGCTAGGCTGCGATGATCAACACGTTCAGCGACCTGTGCTCGTTCCAGATGCGAATTGATACGGTCAGCCACCGCCTCACGAAGAATGCGGATAGCCTCCGGTCCTGCGCCACCACGCGCATCAAATTCAGCACATGCACGTTCACCCAGGCCATCAGGACCGATCTGACGAGGCGTCATAAGGAGATGCACATGGTGATTGCGCTCATCCCCTTTCTTATCGGGCTCATGGACTGCAACAAGCACCGCAACCTGATAGCGGTCAACCAACATCTGACCCAAGTCGCACGCGAGCGCACGACGCTGCGCTCCGTTCAGTTCTGCAGGCAGAGCAACTTCAAGCTCTCGCGCCGTCCTGGCGTTTAGCCGGGTCTCGGCCATTTCCGAGCGATTGAAACAGGCGACCGGATCTCGCGCCCATTCGGGGGCATTTTGCGGGGCCAACATATCAACCGAGGCAACGCCACTGCGCCTTGTGTAGTCGTGTTTGATACCGGTCAATTCGTCATTAATCACAATGCCCGCACGATACGCCGCAGCGGCAGCAGAGGAATGACCCTTGCCGCGCGAAAAGGCTTTGACGGTGGCGTGATAAATGGCCATTTCGATTTTTGTCCTTGCTCCTGCTCTTGTTTTTGGCGACGCCCCCGAGGGGGCTAGCATCGGGGGCGGCCTGCGAAGCGGGCCGGGGTCTGGGGCGGAGCCCCGGCGCACGGTTTCCCGCAGGGAAACCATAAGTGCGCTCTTGCTTTGATCCTTGCCGCCACTATTCGTGACGGCTTCGGGCAAGAGACCGGGGCTCGCTTCGCTCGCGTTTCCCGCTGGGGCTGGCTCGCTCTCGCTCGCCCGTGCCCCTCTATTTCAGGATGGCAGGTAATTGCAATATGACAAGTCGATGACTTGCCAATAGCCGATTTTCTGTTTGCATGAGGTGCAGGACATCAGGAGAGCTCAACAATGGCAACACGCTCTATACAAGAACAAATAACCGCCGCCACTGAGCGTCTCGCAAAATTGAAAGCACGGGAGATGCTGGCCGAGCAAAGATCAAAAGCAAAGACAAGAGCGAGCGAACGCAAAGCAGACGCGCACCGCAAGATTCTCCTGGGCGGCGCGGTCATCGCTGCGGGGGCTGATGCATTGGATGAGGCCGAGCTTGTTGGCCTACTACTTGCGTATCGAGATCGCATTGAAAAACCGGAAAACGCTCAACAAAGAGATGGAATGCGCACACGCGGGCGCATTTATCTAGCGGAGCGAGAAGCGTCCCGTGCAAGGAAGCGCTGACCATGAAGCCTTCACAACTAAATCATGCGGTTCTCTGTGAACTGAGACACCAACATCGGCAACGTGGCATCTCATTGATCGAGGTGATGCTGGCAGTAGGCGCTATGACACTACTTTCCGGTGCGGCTTTCGCTATCTATCAGTCATCGGCAAACAACGCAGATGTTCGCGCGGAACAAGCGAATATTCACACCATTGCTCGAAATGCAGACATGACGTATGGAGCGCTCGGCTCCTATGCGGGACTGACAACCGCTCAGGCTATTGCCGACCGCGTTCCACCCGTTTCAATGAACTCTGGCGTTGGCCTAATGAGCCGATGGGCGCAACCCGTTATTCTTGAGCCTGCCACCATTGATGGTCGCCCCAACGCAGGGTTGAAGATTTTTTACCACGCGGTTCCAACGCGTGCGTGCCTAAAGCTAGCTGCTGCAGCAAGTGAAGGCATGTATGACCTGGAAATAGGCGATACATCCGTCTTCCATCGAAGCAACAATGGTCGTCCGACTGTATTGGACATCCAAGCCGCGACTCAACAATGCAGGAATCCAGCGCAGCTCGCGTTCACATACTACGGCGGCGCTACTGGCCTGTCAGCGCAAGTTCTCACACCCGTTGCACTGCCAACGCCCCCTCCAACATCAGCTCCGCCACCACCGGCGCCGGTGGTGGCGCCACCGCCCGTAGCTGTTACTCCACCGGCTCCATCTCCTGGCTGCGCAGCGGCTCCCACGGCTCCAGCCACAGGAACGACACCTGCGGGTCAAACGTGTTCGTTTATTTGGAATTCGGTAGCGGCTCCTGCTTGCTGGGCTCCGCTGGCGTTATGCGTGCCAATCGCCGCTCAACCTCCAATTCCAACCGCACCACCGGCACCACCCGCCGTCACTCCTCCTATTGTCCCTCCCGTCATCACACCCGTCTGCTCAGCGCCTTTACCGTTGAGCGAAAGCGCGGCGCAAACGGGCGTTTGTCCTTCAGGCACTCTCACCATCAGTGGCGCCAATTCTTTTCCGCAGACCCGCACCCGCACTACGACGTATTCATGCCCCGACCCGTTCGCAAGCCCAACAGCACTGACGGGACCATGGTCAGCCTGGTTACCGGCAGCAGCAAGTATGTGTGCTCCCGAATGCACGTCTGCGCCGCCAACCAGCGTTGCAATCACGCGCGCCGCGCCAGCAGAGAGTCAGAACGTGGGTTGCCCGGCCGGGCAGGCAGGTCAGCACTGGCGACAACGCAACCGCGTTGAGAACGGCACGCGCACCACGTCCTGGTCCTGCCCGGCCGCGACCGGATCCCCGGTGTCGAGCACCTCGGAGAGCTGGAGCGGCACCTACACGGCATCCAGTGGTTGGGTTACCACCTCCAACACCTGCACGCCCCCGGCACCTCCGGCAAGAACCTATCCGACCTACACCGGGAAATCGTGGATTTCCTGGGGCGACGGTGGGCTTTACGGCTGGGGCGTGTTCTGCTCGGTGTCGCAGTTCCTCGCTGACGGATTTCACTGCACGCAGAGCGTTAATACCAACGATGACGCGACGTTTTCGGGTGGCCTCGCGAGGCCTCAAGAACAGGCATTGACGCCAGAGCGCCGGACCTGCGTCGCCGCACTTAAACAGAAGCTGACACCAATGCCTGGATTTGGCTCCCCAAGCACCGGGCCAGTTAGTTGGCCGACAGAGTGCGCCTGTGAGGTGGTCGGAGCTGGCTCGGCGTTCTACTGGCAGACCGTGGGCGCATCGGACTGGTCAGCCTTCGAGTTCCAATGCCAGTAAACGGCCATTGGTTCACTCCGCGGAGAGGGAGACCGGGCCAAGCCAAGCCAAAAAAGCAAAGCCCCCGCGCGAGCGAGGGCTTTGGGTGTCGGCGGGCAAAGCAATTTCTCTAATTTTTCTAAGCTGCCCATAGGGCAGTGAACTGCCGACGTTCCAGATCTAAGGCAGTTCAAGGCGTTGTCAAGCGTTCGACCTGCATCACTCCGTGGAGAGGGCTACCGGGCCAAGGCGCTCGGTCTTTCCGTTGACCAGGTGCAGCAACTGCCCGCCAGCAATCAGCCAACCATCTCCGTTAGCGCGGTCGGCCTTGCTGAACCCTACTGCTCCGTCGTTGCGCAGGGTCGGGGCCCCGGCATTGCCGTCCTTGTAGAAATGGCTCCACGCCCTGGCGGCCGGCGTCATCGTCAGCACCTTCTGCCAAGGATGGCTGTGGATGGTTTCGCCAATGAAAGCAGAACCTTCCATCACCTCGCTGGTCCGTATGACACAGCCGTGTGGCACGCCATCTGTGTAGAGGCGCAGGGAAAAACGCTGGCCGTCGCTGGCAATCGCGCCACAGGCCTCGTTCCCGCTCTGGCGGGTGTAGTCGTGGAGCACTCGCCCAGTGCGTCGGAGGAAATCCGGTAAAGCCTCGCCGGGTTCGCTGACATGGTCGCCCAGATGCTGGCGCTCCCAACCCTGTTTGGTTCCGGCGGGCGGAATTGAACCGGCCTGCGCCAGTGCCTCACCACACGCTCCAAGCCAAATGGTCAACACCACCATCACCGATGCAATGCGCACAACTGCTCCTAAGCAGTTGTGCTTTGCACCTCGGCCCCATGCCGGGTATCATCAGAGGTATGAAAATTTGCACCTTTTGGAAGCTAAATATCGTTTGCTTTCAATAGGTTGCAAATGGGCGCAAATGGCTCCGCCCACCTCCACCATCTGTATGGCCTGTCGAGGCCGCAAGAAGCCGGATCTCCCGTCAATGGAGTTCCGGCTTTTTTGTGCCTGCACGTCGCGCAGGACGCGTGGCGCATAATCGGGATGACACCTCCACACTGCAGCCCCACCCCGCGACCGCCAGAAGGATCTGCCATGAAAGCTTCCCTCACGATTTCCATGCTCCTCACCGCCCTCGCCGCACCCCCAGCCACGCACGCCGCGGCACCGGCCATCGCGCCCCCCGGCACCGCCACGCTGGAAGCCCTGCTGGCCTGCAAGGCCGGCTCGGACTTCAGCGAGGCCGACGCCATCGATGCACTCCAGGCCGCTGGCCTGGCCAGGAAACCGGGTGGCACCTTCGAGCCGGAGGACAAGCCGGTCGCCCTGTTCGGCGGCACCGTCACCAGTGCCGATGTGAACGTGGCCGAGGGCGAGAAGAGCCTCTTCGTCTACTTGAACGGCGTTGACGCCACGCATCTGGCCAAAGCGTGGTCAGTGAACACGGTCAACGAACACGCCAACACGCAGGAACCTTCATACGTGAAGACCACTGACAAGCGCCACACCCTGCACGTGATCGCAGGCGATGACTACGAAGGCTATTCCGCTGCCGTGAAGTGCCAGATCTCTCGATAATGGGTGATGCCCGCTACAGCCAACGCCGCACTCGTTGGCGGAACATCGGATACACGTCGGGGAAGCGGGCCAGCAACGCCCGCTCTTCCGGCATGATCTGCAACCAGGTGATATAGAGCACGAACAACGGCACAGCCAGCAACGCGATCGTGTTCTGCAGGTACAACATTGCGCCAGTGAGGATCGTTGCCTGGCCCAGGTACATCGGATTGCGCGTGTAACGGTACATGCCGCGCGTGACCAGCGCGCTTGATGCCGAAGGGCGCAGCGGATTGACCGTGGTGCGCGCCCGCTGGAACGCAAGCTTCGGCAGCAGGTTCAGCGCCACACCGATCCCAATCACCCCGCCTGACATCAGCGCCCGCATCGGCAGTGGCAAGACCGCCTCCGGCCACAGTCGGCTCCCAAGCCAGCCGATCCCCGCGCACAGCAGCATCACCAGCGGCGGCGGGATCCGGGTCTCAAGCCACGTCATCGCAGTCCCTGCATAACTCCATTCACCCCAGTGTCACACGGAACCGGCTGAATCGCTTGGATGGCAGCGCCTGAGCGCCCCAAACCGACCGCCCGGTATCTTCCGCTTTGACATGCCGACCGCTAGAGTGGCGCCACCGCGCAGGAGGATCGTATGGCAACCACGGGCTTGGGCTTCATCGGCCGCACGACCCTCATCATCACTGTGCTGCTCACCCTGGGCGGCTGCGCCACGTTGCGCCAGTTCGGGCCGTCGGTGCAGGTGGCCTCGGTCACGCCCGGTCAGTACATCGCGCTCAAGCGCGGTGACATCCTCACTTCCGGCAAGCTCAGCGCGGCGACCACGGAGACCTTGCGGGTGGCCGGCCTCGATGAAGGCGTATGCGCCAAACCGGGCCTGCCCTGCATCGAGGCGATGGAAAGCAGCATCGTGGTGCGCGAGGAAGACAAACGCTCCAGCCTGGCCGAGTTGTGGCTGCAGTATGCGATGACCCTGCCGGCGCCGAAGCGTGAGTACTCGGCATCCGGCCGCGCCAAGAGCGCGATCACCGAGCTGGATGCCGATTTCCAACCGCGCCTGGATGCGTGGATGCAGGTCGCGCGCCAGGCCTATGCCTATCTTTTCTTCACCGAGCGCACCGCCAACCAGCGCGGCTTCGAAGATCGCCAGACCCAGGTGCGCGACTACTACAACCTGGCCGTGCAGGAAGCCTCGGTACAGCTGTACGACGCCTATGCCACGGGCCGCGTGCACGGCCAGGCCAACCACTTCCAGCTGGGCCGCTGGACCTTCGTGCTGGCCCCTTCAGGCGAAGCATCACCGCTGGATACGCGTACCCCTACCGAACTGGTACCGGCGGCCTCGCTGTCGTTCACTGGCACGCTGCGCAGCGTGCATCGCCGCGATGGCTTCGGTGCCGAGCTGGTGGCGGTGATGAACGATCCGGCTGGCAGCACGGCCACCCCGCCTTCGGCAGCGACGCCCGCCGCGCAGGCAAGCACCTCGGCCGCGCAGAGCTGGAGCGAGATGCCCTCCCCTTCGATGACGGTGCTGCTGCGCTTCTCGGGAAAGAACCTGTGGGAAGTGCTGCACGACGACGAGCCGGAGCTGGAGATCCACGATCCCTACCAGGTCACGGAAGTCACCCTGCATGGCCAACAGGTTCCGCTGGCCGCGAACTTCACCGCCGGCTATGCGTTGTGGCTGGCCCGTTCCAACTTCAGCCACCAGTCGCTGCGCTCGCTTTTCGGTGGCAAGGGCGGCATCGACACGCCGCACCTGTACATGATGCAGCCCTACGATCCGAACCGCCGCGTGCTGCTGATGATCCATGGCCTGGCCAGCAGCCCGGAAGCCTGGGTGAACGTCGCCAACGAACTGATGCGCGACGACGAGATCCGCCAGGACTTCCAGGTCTGGCAGTTCTACTACCCGACCAACATGCCCATCGCGATGAGCCACGATGCGATGCGTCATACGCTGTCCGAAGTGCTCAAGCATTTCGACCCCAGCGGCAAGGCGCAGGCTTCGCATGACATGGTGCTGGTCGGGCACAGCATGGGTGGCGTGATCGCGCGGCTGATGATCTCCTCTTCCGGCGATCATCTGGTCGACACCCTGCTGGAGACTGCGCAGATGACGCCGGCACAGCGTGAACTGCTGCGTACCAAGGGCGCACCGGTGCTGACTTTCCTGCCGGAACCGGAAGTATCGCGCGTGGTATTCATCGCCACGCCACACCGCGGCACCGACGTGGCGGGCACCCGCCTGGGCCGCTGGATCGGTCGCCTGGTGCGGTTGCCGCTGACCGTGCTGGAAGACGTCGCCACCATCGCCAACGACGGCCAGATCGACCGCAATGATGGCAAGCACGGTTACCAGATGAACAGCATCCAGAATCTGGACAAGGACGATCCCTTCGTCCGCGCGGTGGCCGACCTGCCGATGTCGCCGAAGGTGCACTACCACTCGATCATCGCGCGCGCCAAGGCCGATGGGCCGCTGGAAAAGACCGACGACGGGCTGGTGCCCTACTGGAGCTCGCACCTGCCGCACGCGGATTCGGAGAAGGTGATCGTATCCGGGCACAGCGTGCAGGAAGCCACGCCGGCCATCGTCGAACTGCGGCGGATCCTGCATGAAGACATGCAGCAGCATTCGGCCACGGTGAAGTAGCTGCTCGCGGCTGAGGGAAAACCCTCATCGCCTGTACGCATCAGCCCTTCTATGCTGGATCCCACCACCCCACTGGAGGTCCGCATGAACACGCAAGAGCCCAGCCGCCAGCCCAGCCCCGACCCGGCCGAGCGCGATGCCTTCTTCCCGTCGCCCTACTCGCTGTCGCAGTTCACATCGCCCAGGAGCAACCTGTCCGGTGCCGACTATCCCGACGCACGCCGCGATGGCCGCTGGAAGGTGCTGATGATCGCTGCGGACGAACGCTATCTGCCCACTACCAACGGCCACTTGTTCTCCACCGGCAACCATCCGGTGGAAACCCTGCTGCCGATGTACCACCTGGACAAGGCCGGCTTCGACATCGATGTGGCCACGCTGTCCGGCAACGCCGCCAAGTTCGAGTGGTGGGCGTTCCCGCGTGAGGACACGGAGATTGGCGGACTGTACGACCGCTACGAAGCCCGCTTCCGCCAGCCACTGCAGTTGGATGAGGTGGTGGCAGGCCTCGATGCCGCATCGGATTATGCAGCCGTGTTCATCCCCGGTGGCCATGGCGCACTTATCGGACTGCCGCAGAGTCGCGCGGTAAAGGCAGCCCTGCACTGGGCGATGGCCGAGCAACGTCACATCATCACCCTTTGCCACGGCCCGGCCGCATTGCTGGCCGCAGGCGTTGACGAGGCCGATGGTGGTTCGCTGTTCCGCGGCTACCGCATCTGTGCCTTCCCCGATGCGATGGACCGGCAGACGCCGGAGATCGGCTACATGCCCGGGCAGCTGCCGTGGTTCTTCGGTGAGCGCCTCGCGCAGCAGGGCGTGCAGATCGTCAATGACGGCATCGATGGCAGCGTGCTACAGGACCGCCTGCTGCTGACCGGCGACAGCCCGCTGGCCGGTAATGCGCTGGGCAAGCTGGCCGCGCGCACGCTGCTCGACGCCCTGGCCGGGCGCTGACCCGGATGAGCGAATTGGTGCAGGCGTTGCTGGAACTGGAACGCGCCCGCTCACTGAGTGCGGTGGGCGCCGTACTACGCAGCATCTCTGCACCGCTCGGCTACGACCGCGTGCTGGTGTTCGCCACCGGCACGGGGTTGGAGCGCGGTACACAGCGTGTGTACTGGATCGAGGGCGACTGGTTCGGCGACGGCGGCAGTACCGACCTCGCGCGCTACCTGCACGCCTGCCCGGTCAATCGGCACGTACTGGACAGTGACGCGCCGTTCTTCTGGAGCAAGCGCCAGGGTGTTCGCGGCGAACGCTATCAGGTGGTGAAGCAGCCACGTGGTGAAGGCCTGCACGGTCTGCAGGTGCCGGTGTTCGGCATCACCGGTCTGGAAGGCGCGATCAGTTTTGCCGGGACAGCGATCGATGCATCGGCCAGCGCGCGCCTGCAGCTGGAAGCTGCTGCAGCTGCAGCATTCCGTGCCGCTCGCCATCTGGCCGAATCGCCTGCCGAGCTTTCGGGAAGCGCACTGAGCAACCGCGAGCGCGAAGTGCTGCGCTGGGTCGCCGCTGGCCGTCGCCAAGCTGAGATCGCGGCCACGCTTGGGCTTTCCACGCGCACCGTGGAGAACCACCTGCGCCACGCGCGGCAACGGCTGGGTGTGGCGACCACCGCGCAGGCAGTGCGTGCTGCCAGCCGTCGCGGCGAGATCGAAGACTGATCACGGCGAGACACTTCCGGCGGCCTGGTTCGCGTGTTACACACGCCATGCGCATGTGCGCGATTGCAGAAGCAAGGATGATGCTTATGAAACTGCAACTGGCCGCGATGGCTGCATTGATGTTGGCATTGGGTAGTGTGGTACCGGCAACCGGCCACGCGGCCGGGTCCCCCGGATCGACGACCGATTGCGTGCCCGTAAGACTTGGGCCCAACCTCGTGCATCAGCGCTGCACCGTCACCCGCACTCTGGCAGACGGCACCGTTCTCACGTCGGTGTACTGGATAGACGAGAACGGTCAGTGGTACCTCCCGGCAGACTGATCTGCATCGGACACCGACTACGACTCCAAGGAGTGTGATCAATGACGCTGCACAATCGAATGACCGCTTTTTCTTTCGCTGCAGTAGTTGCACTTGCCGCCCTGGTGCCCTCGCCGCCGGCGAATGCAGCCGAAGAGGTCGGCCTGCAGGAGGAGTGCGTGCCCTTCCGCATCAGCGGCAACGTGTTCCACCAGCGTTGCACGTTGTACGTGGTCCATGACGACGGCACCCGCGTAGTCAGCGACCACTACAACCGCGACGAGAACGGGATGATCTACGACCCCTGATCGGGCAAGGGGCATCTGCCGGGCGGAGCGTCCAGCGCCCGTCCGGCATCTCCCAGTCGCCCATCCCGGCATACCGCTGCCCTCGCCTTCCATGGCATGCTTCATGAAACCGTTTTCATGGAATGGAGGGATTCCACGATGTTGTCGCGTTTCCGTCGCCCCGCGCTGTGTGCGCTGCTGGTGCTTGCGCTGCCTGCCGTCGCCTGGGCTGCTGCACCGGCGCCACTGAAAGTAATGTCCTTCAACGTACGCACCCCGGCCGATACCGAACCGGGCAAGCGCTGGCCCGACCGCCGCGATGCCATGGTCAAGGTCATCCTCGATGCGCACCCGGCTGTGATCGGCACCCAGGAACTGGTGAAGGAGCAGGCCGACTACCTGTCCGAACACCTGCCCGGCTACCGCTGGTTCGGCGAAGGCCGCCGTGGTGGCAGCGGTGACGAACACATGGGCGTGTTCTACGACAGCAAGGTGCTGGCCATCGAGGAGTCCGGCAACTTCTGGTTGTCCGATACACCCGACGCACCCGGCAGCATCACCTGGGGCAACCTGTACCCGCGCATGGTCACCTGGGCCCTGTTCCGCCGCCTGGACGATGGCCGTCGTTTCTATTTCATGAATACCCACCTGCCCTACCGCGACGAGGATGAACCGCGCCGGGTGAAGGGTGCCGAGCTGATCGGCAAGCGCGTGGAAGCCCTGCCGGCCGATCTGCCGGTGGTCCTGACGGGTGACTTCAACAGCGAGCCCGGTGGTGACACCTACAAGGCATTCACCCGCCTGCTGCAGGACACCCGTACCCAGGTGAAGGTTCCGCAGGGGCCACGCCTGACCTTCCACGATTTCACCGGCAAGGCCACCGTGCAGCTGGACTGGGTGCTGGTGCGTGGCTTCCATGCACGCAGCTTCCTGACCGATGACCGTCGCATCGACGGCGTGCTGCCTTCGGATCATTTCCCGCTGGTGGTCGAGCTGGACTGGCCTGAGTAGAATCCGGTCGAATCCAAAACAATCATACTGACTGAATGGACACACCTTGGCGCGAAGATGCATCTGTCTTCATTTCTTACGCTTGGGGCGGGCAATTTCATGCAAAGGAATGGATCCGTAGCGACATTGTCCGCAACTTGGATTGGAAGTATCGAGTCTTTTGGGACAGGGACAGCGTCGGTTTTGGTCAAAACATCGACAAGCTGATTGAACGCGCGTTTGCGGAACGCCCACTGATCGTTTTCTGCCTTTGTGACAGCGACTTTCTCTCGGCCATGTCGAGACCCGGCTCAGGATTGAATCGCGAACTGGCTATGCTGGAGAAGCACGTGGATCAGTCCGACGTGCGAATCGTCCCAGTCATCCTCGATGCTGAAGCCCGCACAGCACTCCCTCCTGTTCTACAAGGACGAGCATACCTGGATCTCACCGAACTGCATTCGGAGAGCATTCCATTGGGTGAATTTCTGCTCGCGGCAACCGATGGATCCACGCAAGCCCAGATTACACAGGGGGTACGGCAGCGTCTCGAGTATCACGCACTGAGCAAACGTGCACTTTGCTGGCTTCAGCACCACGGAGTGAGATTTACCGGCTCAGCGAGAACCCATGAAGTTCTCTACAACGGCAGGCTCCTTACGCCACCAGACTGGATGTACGAGAGCCCCGACTGGAACTACATGATTCACGATGACAACGAGGACTTCTGTCCGGCAAAGGGTCGCTGGCTCTGGGACCATAGCGGTCCTTCTCTCGCGATGCGGGCCCTGGGAACTGCTGTTGCTTCGGTGCTGTTCCTTGACCGTTCAAGGCCGGAGCTGCATGGAGCATTCAATTCAGCCGGCTCCGTTCTTGCTGAAAAATTTTTCTGCTACATCAAGTCCCATGAATCATTTCATGTTGATGGAGAAGAGATCATTAGAACGTTACTGAATAGTTCCGATGGCTACCGCGTGATGTCGCGTCTATTCCCACCTGCAGGCCAAGTGTAATTCTGGAAGTGTGGCCATTGCTTCGTTCAGGATCTCAATGCGGTGCAATCTCAATGCCGCGGCTGTCGCGACATCAGCCGGTACAGCGCCTGATGCTGGTTGCGTGCCTGGCAGATGCGGGCACCGACCGCCAGAAACACGGAGATGCCGATCAGGCCCAGCCCCAGCATCTGGTCCGGCAGGCGCATGAAGCCGATCGCAGCCGCCATGGTAGCCAACACCATCAGCACTACGACCGCTACCGACAGCCCTGCGCCAGGCGGTCCCGGATCACCAAACAGCATGCGCTGGGTATCACGTTTGTCGTCGCTCATCGCCTTCCCTCCTGGAATCTGCCCCACTAGTTACACCGCAGGCCCCGGTTCTGGCAGAGTCAGAAACGTCATGACTGTGACAACGTCCACAGCAAGCGACGCGCTACCCTCCCTCCATTCCCGATCTGCGGAGGACGTCATGGCGCACCAGAGCCGTCTGGCCGGATTCATCATCGACTGCCAGGACACGCCCGCTGACGAAGGCGCACGCTTCTGGGCGGCCGCACTCGGTCTGCAGGCGCAGCCGTCGTATGGCGAAGATGGAGCCGAGTACGCCGACCTGCAGGGCGCACCCGCGGGCCTGAACGTGGAAGTGCAACGTGTCGCTCACCCCTCACGGGTGCACCTGGACATCGAGAGCGATGACATCGACGCCGAGGCAGATCGACTGGAAAAACTCGGCGCGCGCCGGATCGGCTTCGTCAAACGCTGGTGGGTGATGGAAGCACCCACCGGCCATCGCTTCTGCATCGTGCGCATGCGCGAGCGCGACACACCGGCCAATCACTGGCCCTGACAGAAGAAAGGGACGGAAGCCACTGCTTCCGTCCCCTGCGGTTACTGCACCTGCGCCACGCTCGGCGGCTGCGGTGATTGCCCCCAGCCACCCAGTGCCTTGTACACGCCCACCACGCTGACATTGACCTCGGACTCAGCCGCCGCCAACGCATCGTCGGCCGCCAGCTGCGTGCGCTGCGCATCCAGCAGGGTCAGGAAGTCTTCCGAGCCCTCGCGGTAGCGGATCTGCGCCAGCGACTCAGCCCGGCGTGCCGCCTGCGCCTGCTCGACCACGATCGCCAACCGCGCCTGCTGCTTGGAATAGCGGGTCAGCGCGTTCTCGGTGTCTTCCAGCGCCAGCAGCACGGCCTGCTCATACTGCGCAGCCACACCCTCGGCTTCAGCCTTGCTGGCACGCAGGCGTGCACGCACGGTGCCGAAGTCGAACGCGGCCCAGCTCAGCGACGGCGTCAGCGACCAGGCCTTGTTGTTGCCATTGACCAGGCCACTGGCGTCGCCGCCAAGGAAGCCGACGAAACCGGACAGTGACAGCCGCGGGAACAGGTCCGCAGTGGCCACGCCCACCCGCGCGGTGGCAGCGGCCAGGCGACGCTCGGCCACGCGCACGTCGGCGCGTTGGCGCAGCAGCTCGCGGGTATCGCCCAGCGGCAGCGCCTTGGCAAATGCCGGCACGTCGTGCGGCGCAAGCATGGCGGTCAGTGTTTCCGGACGCTGGCCCAGCAGAACCGCCAGGCGATTGCGCGACTGCGTTTCGGCCACTTCCAGCAGCGGGATATCGGCCTCGATCGCCTTCAGCCGGGCGCGACTGCTCTGCACGTCCAGCTCGCTGCCGGCGCCCAGCTCCCAGCGCGCCTCGGTCAGCTTCTGCGTATCGCGCAGGTTGACCAGGGTGTGCTGGGCCACCGCGATGCGCTTCTGCGTACCGCGCAGCTCGAAGTAGTTGCGTGCCACTTCGGCGGCGACCAGTACCTGCGCATCGGCCAGGTTAGCCTGCTCGGCGTCCAGGTCGGCGCGCGCGGCTTCTGCTGCACGGCGCTTGCGGCCGAACAGATCCAGCTCCCAGCCGGCATCGAAGCCGAGCTGGTAGCTTTCACTGAACACCCGCTGCCCACCCAGCTGCGGATCGGGTTGCTTGCGGCGGTCGTAGCTGCCGCCTGCGGTGATGTGCGGCGCCTGGTCGAAGCGGCTTTCGACGAACACCGCGCGGGCCTGGCTGACGCGGGCCACGGCCACGCGCAGGTCCAGGTTGTCCGACAGTGCGCCGTGCACCAGTTCTTCCAGCACCGGATCATCGAACTGCGCCCACCAGCTGGCCACCGGCGAGGTAGTGCTGAACACCGGCTGCTGCGCCCCCTGCAGCACCACCGGTTCCTGTACCGGGGCCTTGTAGTTGGGACCGACGCTGACACAGCCCGCCAGCACCAGGCTGGAGACGGCCATCGCCAACGTGCGGATCACCATGGCAGCACCTCACCCAGGTAGGTGAAGCTGCCGCTGGCACCGGATTCACCGATGAGTGCCATTTCCACGCTGGACCGCGCCCCTTCGCTGATTTCGATCTCGCCGTTGCCGCCGTTCATGTCGGTCTTGACGTAACCCGGATGCACGGTATTGACCTTGATCGGCGTGTTGCGCAGTTCGTAGGCCAGGCTCAGGGTCCAGCTGTTCACCGCGGCCTTGGAGGCGTTGTACGCCGGAATCTTGAAGTCATAGATGCCCGAGGAGGGATCCGCGTGCAGGGTCTGCGAGCCGAGCATGCTGGACACATTGACGATGCGGCCGGACTTGGCCTGCTTGACCAGCGGCAGGAAGGCCTGGGTGACCGCCACCAGCGCATACACGTTGGTGTCGAAGGTGCGCTTCCAGGTCTCGAGCGATTGCTCCGACGGCGCCTGCGCGGGATTCTCGATCATGATGCCGGCATTGTTGACCAGGATGTCGAGGCGGCCATGGCGCTGGCGTACCTGCTCGACCGCTTCGGCGATGCTGGCCGCGTCGGTCACGTCCAGTTGCAGGGCTTCGACCGGCAGGCCTTCAGCCTGCAGCTTCAGCGCCAGCTCAACGGCGATCTCACGCTTGCGACCGGCCAGCAGCGTGTGCACGCCCGCCTGGGCCAGCTGGCGCACGGTTTCCAGGCCGATGCCACGGGTGGCGCCGGTGACCAGCGCGATCTTGTTCTGATGGGTATTCATGGATGCATGCCTTGTGAGGGGGAAGCCGCCGCCGGCCATTGACCGGCGGCGACGGGGTTCCATGTCAGTGGTGGATGGTCGGCTCGCCGTGCTGCACCAGCTGGCCACCACCGTTGCGGGTGACGAACTTGCGCAGGGCCACGTAGAACACCGGGGTGAGGAACAGGCCGAACAGGGTCACGCCCAGCATGCCGGCGAACACGGTGATACCGGTCACCGAGCGCACCTCGGCACCTGCACCGTGCGACAGCACCAGCGGCACGGTGCCGGCGATGAACGCGATAGAGGTCATCACGATCGGGCGCAGGCGCAGGCGGCAGGCTTCCAGCGCAGCTTCAACGATTCCCTTGCCGCCCATCTCCAGTTCTCTGGCGAACTCGACGATCAGGATCGCGTTCTTGCACGCCAGGCCCATCAGCACCACCAGGCCGACCTGCACGAACACGTTGTTGTCACCGCCGGTCAGCCAGACGCCGAACAGCGCGGACAGCAGGGTCATCGGCACGATCAGGATCACCGCCAGCGGCAGCGACCAGCTCTCGTACAGCGCGGCCAGCACCAGGAAGGCCAGCATGATCGCCACCGGGAACACGATGAAGGCGGCCTTGCCCTGGGTCGCCTGCTGGTAGCTCAGGTCGGTCCATTCGGTGGTCATGCCCACCGGCAGCACCTTGCCGGCGATCTCGGTCAGCTTGGTCATCGCCTCGGCCGAGGACAGCAGGCGCGGGTCGGCTTCACCGGCCAGGTCCGCTGCCGGGTAGCCATTGAAGCGCAGCACCGGGTCCGGGCCGAAGGTCTGCTTGATGGTGACCATCGAACCGATCGGCACCATCTCGCCGCGGTCGTTGCGGGTACGCAGCTTGCCGATGTCCTCGACCGTCTCGCGGAACGGACCGTCTGCCTGGGCGATCACCTGCCAGGTACGGCCGAACTGGTTGAAGTCGTTGACGTAGGCCGAACCCAGGTAGGTCTGCAGGGTGTCGAACAGTTCGGTGAGCTGCACGCCCTGTGCCTTGGCCTTGACGCGGTCGACCTCGGCATCCAGCTGCGGCACGTTGGCCTGGTAGCTGGAAATCGGGAAGGCCATGCCCGGCGTCTGCGCCACGGTGCCCTGCATCGCCTGCACCGCATTCTGCAGCGCGCCGTAGCCCAGGTTGCCGCGGTCCTCGATGAACATCTGGTAGCCGTTGCCGTTGCCCAGGCCGAGGATCGGCGGCGGCATCATCGCGAAGGCGAAGCCTTCCTGCAGGCCGGCGATCTTCTGGTTGATCTCGGCATTGATCTGCGCAGCGGTACGGCCATGACGCTCGGCGAAGGGCTTGAGCGGAATGAACGCCACACCGGTATTGGGCGTATTGGTGAACTGCAGCGCGTTCAAACCCGGGAACGAGATGGTGTGAGCCACGCCATCGGTTTCCTGGGCGATCTTGGCCACCTTGCGCAGCATTTCATCGGTACGCGCGATCGACGAACCTTCCGGCAGCTTCACGCCGGCGATCAGGTACAGCTTGTCCTGGGTCGGGATGAAGCCCGGCGGCACCAGCTTGAAGATCACGCCGGTACCGACCAGCAGGATCGCGTAGACCACGAACACCGCGCCACGTCGGCCGAGGATGCGGGCCACGCCACGCTCGTACTTCTCCGAGCTGGACTTGAAGAAGCGGTTGAACGGGCGGAACACCCAGCCGAACAGGCGGTCGATCAGGCGGCTCGGGCCATCCTTCGGTGCGCCGTGGGCCTTCAGCAGGCGCGCGGCCAGGGCCGGCGACAGGGTCAGCGAGTTGATCGCCGAGATCACCGTGGAGATGGCGATGGTGACCGCGAACTGCTTGTAGAACTGGCCGGTGACACCGGACAGGAACGCCATCGGCACGAACACGGCACACAGCACCAGCGCGATCGCCACGATCGGGCCGGACACTTCGCGCATGGCCTGGTGGGCCGCGGCGGTGGGCGACAGGCCTTCCTCGATGTTGCGCTCGACGTTCTCCACCACCACAATCGCGTCGTCGACCACGATGCCGATCGCCAGCACCAGGCCGAACAGGCTCAGCGTATTGATCGAGAAGCCCAGCAGGTACAGCGCGGCGAAGGTACCCACCACCGACACCGGCACCGCGATCAACGGGATGATCGAGGCACGCCAGGTCTGCAGGAACAGGATCACCACCAGCACCACCAGCGCGATCGCTTCCAGCAGCGTGGAGACCACGGCCTTGATCGAGTCGCGCACGAAGATGGTGGTGTCATACACCGCTTCGTACTTCACGTCGGCCGGCATGGTCTTCTGCATCTCGTCCATCGTCGAGATGACCTGGTCACGGATTTCCAGCGCGTTCGCACCCGGCGACTGGAAGATGCCGATACCGACCGCGTTCTTGCCGTCCAGCTGCGAGCGCAGGGTGTAGTCACCCGCACCCAGTTCCAGGCGGGCCACGTCGGACAGGCGTACGATCTCGCCATCGGTGCCGCTCTTGAGCACGATGTCGCCGAATTCCTTTTCGGTCTTCAGCCGGCCCTGGGCATTGATCAGGGTCAGGAACTTGCTGTCCGGCAGCGGTTCGGCGCCGAGCTGGCCGGCCGACACCTGCACGTTCTGCTCGCGCATGGCGCGCACCACGTCGCTGGCGGTCAGGCCGCGCGAAGCCACCTTGTCCGGATCCAGCCAGGCGCGCATGGCGTAGTCGCCACCACCGAAGATCTGCGCATCACCGACGCCCGGAATGCGCGCCAGTGCATCCTTGACGTGCAGGCGGGCGTAGTTGCGCAGGTACAGGGTGTCGTACTTGCCTTGCGGGGAGGTCAGGTGCACCACCATCAGGAAGGTCGGCGACTGCTTCTGCGTGGTCACGCCCTGCCGGCGCACGTCCTCGGGCAGGCGCGCCTGCGCCTGCGCCACGCGGTTCTGCACCTTCACCGCCGCTGCGTCCGGGTCGGTGCCCGGGCGGAAGGTGACGGTCATCTGCAGCACGCCGTCGGAACCGGCGACCGACTTCAGGTACATCATGCCTTCGACGCCGTTGATGGCTTCTTCAAGCGGCGTGGCGACGGTCTCGGCGATGACCTTGGGGTTGGCGCCCGGATAGACCGTGCGCACGACCACCGACGGCGGCACCACTTCCGGGTACTCGCTGATCGGCAGGATTGGAATCGTGATCAGGCCTGCGGCAAAGATCACGATCGACAGCACCGCCGCGAAGATCGGCCTGTCGATGAAGAAACGGGAAAAGTCCATGGAGGAATTCCTGGGAAAGGCATTCGGCGGGCAACAGCCACCCTGCCCCTCGCCGAAATGACGAAGGCAGGGAAGGCTGCCGCTGGCGCCGGCAGCTAAGCGGGGACGCGGATCAGTGCTTCAGGGCAGCGGTGGCATCGCGGCCCGGTGCCGGCGCCGGCTGTGGCTGCATCGCCACCGCCTTGGCCTGCACCGGCATGCCCGGCATGAAGACCTTCTGCACGCCGTCGATGATCACCTTGTCGCCCGCGGCCAGGCCGTGTTCAACAATGCGCAGGCCATCAGCGGTGCGACCAAGCTGGATGTCGCGGCGCTGGGCCTTGCCATCCTTGTCGACCACGTAGACATACTTGCGGTCCTGGTCGGTCAGCACGGCCTTGTCATCGATCAGCAGCGCCTGGAACTGGCCGCTGCCGAGCAGCTGCACGCGGGCGAACAGGCCCGGCGTGAACTGGCGGTCGGCGTTGTCCAGCAGTGCGCGGACGCGGATGGTGCCGGTGCTGCGGGCGACCTGGTTGTCGAGGAAGTCGACCTTGCCCGAGTGCGGGTAGCCCTCTTCGCCGGACAGGCCAACCTTCACCGGCAGTTCGCTGTCACGCTCGCTCGGGCGCTCGCCCTTGCGTGCCATCTGGGCGTAGCGCAGGAAGGTGCTTTCGTCGGCATCGAAGTAGACAAAGACGGTATCCAGCGAGACCAGCGTGGTCAGCACGCTGGCACTGTCGCCGGCGGTGACCAGGTTGCCGGCGGTGACCATCGCGCGACCGGCACGGCCGTCGATCGGTGCACGCACCTTGGTGAACTCCAGGTTGAGCCGGGCCGCGTCCAGCGCAGCCTGCGCGGCCTGCACGGCGGCACCGGACTGGTCGGCGGCCGCGCGACGCTGTTCGGCGGTCTCGGTGGAGATCGCCTGCTGCTCGGACAGTCGCTTGGCACGCTCGGACTCGCTGCGGGCCAGCGTGGCCTGGGTGCGGGCGCGGGCCAGCTCGGCAGCCGCTCGATCGTACTCGGCCTGGTAGCTGCGCGCGTCGATGGTGAAGAGCACTTCGCCCTTCTTCACTTCCTGGCCTTCGACGTAGTTGACCTTGTCGATGTAGCCGGACACGCGCGGGCGCAGTTCAACGCTCTGCACCGCTTCGACGCGGCCGCTGAATTCGTCCCACTGGCTGACCTGCTTGACCAGTACCGGCGCGGCGCTGACCTGCGGCGGCGGCGGTGCACCGGCTTCTTCGGCGTGGCCGCCGCTGCAGGCCGCAAGCACGGCTGCGGCGAGGATCGACACGCCGACCATCGCAATGCGATGGCCGAAACGATGTGGGGTGGTATTGGGGGAAGTCATGGCATGCATCCGTACGGAGGGGTGGTACAGCTATACGAGAACGTGTTGCAAAAATCGGCGGCGTATCCTGCGACCTCAACCATGGTCGAGGTCAAGCGACGCCTGCGGTATCGCGCCACAAAGGGGGAACTTCCAGGTGCAGCAGGCCGCGCGGCAGTTCGGCATCGCTGCTGTCACAGCGGACGATGGCACGGTTGTCGCGGCAACCATCCAGCAGCGACACAACGCGACGACCCACCAACAGCGAGCTGGGCCACTCGATGCAGGCATTGGCCGCATTGGCCGGGGTGCACACCGGGCTGCAGACTTCCAGCATCTGCGCGCGCACGCCCAGCGCCTGCGCTTCCTGGTGCACGACCTGCGCGTACATGCGCAGCGCGGCGGTGGTGATCGAGGTCTCGCCGTAGCCCGCCCATGGCTTGGCGTTGGCCGGGCTGCCGATCATCACGTAGCGGCGCGCATGCACGTTGTCCTGCAGCAGCGGCAGCAGGTGACGCACCGCGTGCACGTGCGGCATCAGATCGGCCTGCATCGCGCCCATCAGTTCGTCACCGTTGCGGTCGACCACGCGACCGCGGCGGTACGGTCCACCCATTGCGGCGATCACCGCCGCCAACGGGCGCGGGCGCTGCGCGATGCGTTCGGCCAGCGCGCGCGCCGATCCGTCGTCGCTGAGCGACCCCAGCAGCGTCTCCAGGCCCGGCTCGTCAGCGAACTGCTCGTGCAGCGCCGCCAGCCGGCCCGGATCGCGGCCGACAACCAGTACCGGGCTGCCGGCCTCCAGCAGCGCGCCAACCACACCCTGGCCGACGGCACCGGTGCCGCCCAGGACCAGGACTTCAGGCGTCAGCATCCCATTCACGGGACATTTCCTCCCAAATCCGGGATAGTCCCGATTCGGCGCAGGCGGTCACCCTTGTGAGGGGCCAGGCGGATGGCACCGCCACGCTGCTGACGCATGGGCGCGGTAAACTCACGAAAGTCCTTGTGTACCAAGGAACTCGGACGGGCTTCGACGGTCATCGCCAGGTCCAGGGTGTTCTGGCCGGCGTTCCGGAGTCGGGCAAGAATGTTGCGCAGGCTCATGGCGGACGGGCTCCAATTAACGAATGGCGCCACGATAGACCTCAAACCTTTACTTGATTAGTCCTGATTAAGGGGAATAATCATCCCGCTCCCGGTCCAATCGTTCTGTCACGATTGTCCCATCCCCGACGTCCAGGATCCCCGACCATGTCCCACGATCTCAACGAGACGCTGATCTTCGTCAAAGTGGTCGAGCAAGGCAGCTTCATTGCCGCTGCCAAATCGCTCGGCCTGCCCAAGACCACGGTCAGCCGCAAAGTGCAGGAGCTGGAAACGCGCTTGGGCGCGCGCCTGCTGCACCGGACCACGCGCCGCCTCGGCCTGACCGAAGCCGGTTCGATCTACCACGAACATTGCCAGCGCATCGCGCGCGAACTGGAAGAGGCCGAGAGCGCGGTGAGCCAGCTGCAGTCCGGCCCGCGCGGCTGGCTGCGCTTCACCGTGCCCTATTCGATCGGCATCACGTGGATCGCCCCGCTGCTGGGCCAGTTCCATGCGCAGTATCCGGAGATCCGCCTGGACATGCACATGGGCAACGAAAAGCTGGACCTGATTGCCGGCGAAGCAGATCTGGCGCTGCGCGTGGGTGCCCTGCCCGATTCCAACCTGGTCGCGCGCAAGCTGGGCAGCCTGCGCACGCAGGTATTCGCCAGCCCGGCCTACATCGAGCGCTACGGCGAGCCGCTGCATCCGGAAGAGCTGCAGTTCCATCGCATCCTGGCGATGCGCAAGCCGTACCACACCGGAAATTCGCCGCGCTTCACCTGGCAGCTGGGCGAGAACGGCGGCGAGCTGCGTGACTTCCCGGTCACCCCGCTGATGACCGCCAACGACATGTCTGCGTTGAATGGTGCATTGGTCTGTGGCGAAGGCCTGCTGCTGACCGGCGACGTGATGGCCAAGCCGTTCGTTGAATCAGGCATGGTGCGCCGCGTGCTGGCCGGCTGGACCGGCCCGGAAGTGGACTTCAACGCCGTGTTCGCAGGCGGCCGCCTGGTTTCGCCGAAGGTGCGTGCGTTCGTCGACTTCCTGGTCGAAAAGCTCAACTTCGACGCCAATTACATGCTGGCGCAGTGCCCGGGTGCGAAGCTGGCGCAGCAGCAGAAGGAAAAGGAAGACGCCGCTCTGGAAAGCAGCGGCAAGCGGATCCTGGAGAAGGTGGCCGCTTCTGCGGCGTAGCCTGCAACAAGAGCGCCTACCCATCTCCTGGTAGTTGCCGACCTTGGTCGGCATGGCTTACAGAGGGGTGCGCTATCGGCGTGCCGAGCAACGCTCGGCACCCACAAAAATGCCGCCTGCAAGGGCGGCATTTTCGTTCCGGCCGATGGCCGGACCGGCTCAAGCAGTAACGCTACGCGTTATTGCTTGAGCGGAATCACCCGGATCTCGACGCGGCGGTTCTTGGCGCGGCCGGCGTCGGTGCTGTTGTCGGCAATCGGGTACGACTTGCCGGCGCCCAGCGTTTCGATGCGCACGCTCTGCACGCCCTGGCCGATCAGGTACTGCGCGACCGAGTCGGCACGTTCCTTCGACAGGCGGTTGTTGACCGCATCGCTGCCGATGCTGTCGGTGTGGCCGACCACTTCGATCATGGTCTGGTTGTAGTCACGCAGGGTGCCTGCCACGCCATTGAGCGCGCCGTAGAACTGCGGCTTCAGGGTCGACTTGCCGAAGTCGAAAGTGATGCCGTCCGGCAGGTTCAGCATGATGTTGTCGCCCTGGCGCTGCACATCGATGCCGGTGTTGGCAGTGCGCTCGCGCAGTGCGCGTTCCTGGCGATCCTGGTACTGGCCGACGGCGGCGCCGCTGAGCGCACCGATACCGGCGCCGATCAGGGCATGCTGGCGGCGCTCGGTGGCGCTGTCGCCGGTCAGCAGGCCGGCTGCCACGCCGATGGCGGTACCGATCAGGGCGTTGCGCCCGGTGCGGTTCTGCTGCTCGGTGGGGTTGCCGTACTGGTCACTCTGTACGTAGGAGCCGCCGGTGGCGCAGGCCGACAGGACGGCCGCGCTCATCAGGGCCAGTGCGACGTTGCGGGTGGTGTTGCGGATCATGAGGTTCTCCTTGGTTTCCGGTTGGCCGGCGGCCTGCGGGCGCAAAGAGAATAAACAGCACGATGCGATGCCGGAATGATGATCGGGCACCGCGACAGGCCCACGTTCAGCTAACTGACCGGATCGCTCAGGTCGCCCTTTACCCTGCCCCCGACTGACGGTAAGCCGCCAACGCGGCGTCGCGGCCGGCGGCCAGATCCACCAGCGGCGTGCGTGGATAGTCCGGGGCGTGTGCCGCCAGCAGCAACGGATGCTGCCAGGGCGCGAATCGTGCCTTCACCGGCAGTGCGGCCAGCTCGGGCACCCAGCGGCTGATGTAGCGGGCCTGCGGGTCGAACTTCTCGGCCTGGGTGACCGGATTGAACACGCGGAAGTACGGCGCAGCATCGGCGCCGGTTCCCGCCACCCACTGCCAGCCCATCGTGTTGTTGGCCAGGTCGGCATCGACCAGGGTGTCCCAGAACCATCGCGCGCCATGCAGCCAGTGCGCACGCAGATGCTTGCACAGGTAGCTGGCGACGATCATCCGCACCCGGTTGTGCATGTAGCCGGTGTGCCACAGCTCGCGAAGCCCGGCATCGACGATCGGCACGCCGGTGTTGCCGCGCTGCCAGGCGTGCAGCTGCGCCTCACTGGGCGTTGCCCATGGGAAGCGATCGAAACGCGGGTTGAGGTTGTCGGTGGGCGTCTTCGGGAAGTGATGCAGCAGGTGGTAGGCGAAGTCACGCCAGCCCAGCTGGCGCAGGTAGCCGTCGATGTCGGCGTCGGCGCCGGCGCTACGCAGCCCTTCCAGCGCATGGGCAATCCGCCAGGGTGCGATTTCGCCGAAATGCAGGTGCGGCGACAGCCGCGAGGTCCCGACACGGTCCGGCAGGTCACGCTGCTCGCGATACCCGCGCAGGGCACCGTCTTCAAAGACGGACAGTGCTTCCAGCGCACCGGCTTCGCCCGGCTGCCAGTGCTCCCAGAAGCCGGTATCCCAGTCCAGCGTCGGCGCCAGCTGGAGATCATCCAATGCCAGGCTGTCGACCGCGTGCGGCGCCAGTGCTTCCGGTGCGGCCTGCAGTGCCGGCAGGCGCCAATGACTGAGTACATTGCGCCAGTACGGCGTAAATACCTTGTACGGCTGGCCCTGCTGGGTGGCGATGTCCCAAGGCTCGAACAACAGGCTGCCATTGCAGCTCTGCGCGTCGATGCCCTGCTCGCGCAGCATGCGCTTGATGGTGGCGTCGCGTGGCTGGGTGGCCGGTTCGTACTTGCGGTTCCAGTACACCGCCTCGGCGCCGGTCTGCGCGATCAGCAACTGCAGGGCCGGCAGGCTGTCACCACTGCGCAGCACCAGCGAGGAACCGCGCGTGCGCAGGTCCGCATCCAGCGCGGCCAGTGAACGGTGGCGCCACGCATCGGAGGCGGCACCCGGCGCCCACTCACCTTCTTCGTGCGGCGCATGGATGTAGACCGGCACCACGTCGTGGCCGGCATCCAGCGCGGCCTGCAGGGCCGGATTGTCCTGCAGCCGCAGATCACGGCGGAACCATACCAACGCTACCGACACAGGTACTGCCTTCGTTGTGGAAGGCGCACATGATAGCCAGCGGTGGTGAAGGGGATGCGCGCAGACGCCGTCTGCTAGGCTGCACGGCCGCTACCCGTTGGACTCTGACATGGATGATCTGCACGCCTCATTCGCCCGCTTCGGGCTGCTGCATGCGCAGCACGAGCGTGACTGGCAGGGCCCGTTCCCGCTGCCCACGGCACTGGCGTCGTTCTACGCGCAGGTCGGGCCGCTGGGCGAAGAGATCAATGCCAAGGTTGGCCGCGCCGGCATCACCGTTCCCGGCCTTGATGTCTGGATACCGCCACTGCAGCGCCTGTGGAGCCAGCAGGCCGGCTATCGATGGCATGGCGTCAGCGGCGAACGGATCAACGACTGGCCATCGAACTGGCTGGTGATTGCCGATCGCGGCGCTGATCCGTTCATCCTCGACCTGGACGACGGCCGTGTGCTGTTCAGCCACCACGGCGCCGGCCTGCTGGATGCCGGCGAGATCACTGCCGATGTGCCGACCTTGATGGCGGCTCTGGCTGCTGCAGGCACGGTGTACCTCGATGCCGGCGATGACCTCTACAACGACGATGACGATGGCGGCATCCGTCCTGAACACCGGGAGGCAGCCGTACAGGCGGTGGCCCGGGTACTGGGCGACCGCCTGCAGGCCGAGTTGTTCATCGAGACGTTGCTGGACTGAATCCAGCCATGGCGTGGATCTATTTCTCGAAGCGCTTCATCGCTTCGCTGATCAGCGTCCGCGCCTCGGCAGCGTTGCCCCAACCGTTGAGCTGCACCGGGTTGCGCCCGGCCGGCAGGTCCTTGTAGACCCGGAAGAACGCTTCGATGCGCTGTCGTTCGATCTCCGGCAGATCGGCCAGGTCGCGGATGTTGGCGTAGGTCGGGTCAACCTTGTCGGTCGGCACGCCGATGATCTTCTCGTCGTGCTCGCCGCCGTCGACCATCTTCAAGTAGCCGATCGGCCGGAAGCGCACGATCACCCCCGGATGCAGGGGTTCACGGGTCAGCACCAGCGCGTCCAGCGGATCGTTGTCGCCAGCCAACGTGCGCGGCATCGAACCGTAGTTGGCCGGATAGGCGACCGGCATCGACTGGAAGCGATCCACATGCACCAGGCCGTCCTCCTTGATCTCGTACTTGGTGACGCTGCCGGCCGGAATCTCCACCGCCAGGTTCACTTCCTGCGGCGCCTGCTTCGGCTGCGCCACCAGGAACGGGTGCAGCACGCCATCGGCGGCGGCCACCGCGGTCGCGAGCAGGAGCAGGGCCCCGCCGATGGCAGCCATGGGGACAAGACGATGCACGGTTTTCATCTGGATCTCCTCCTCATTCCCAGCAGCGATCGGCGCGGCCCTTGGCAGTCTGCGCGCGCGGGCAGTCACGCGGCGTGATGCGGCCTTCGGTCAGCTCCGTGCGCTGCTTGCCGCCCTTGGCGTCGCGACGCAGCTCGAAGGCATCGTAGAGTCGCCCGGTCACCGTGCGGGCTTCATAGCGCAGGTGCTGCGGATCGATGTGCAACACCTGGAACAGCTGGGTGTCCTCGGCCACCGGATCCATCGTCCTACGTGCCTCGTCGGAGAGACGGTACTGCTTCGGCCCCGCCACGGTCACCACATACTGCGGCGTCGCGGCCTGTCCTTCACCACGGCGGCCATAGGTGTGATCGTGGCCCTGCAGCACCAGATCGACGTTGTGGCGACGAACCACCGGCAGCAGCACGTCACGCAATGCGGCGTTCTCGCGCCCTTCGCGCGGCGAATAGAACGGCTGGTGCAGCAGCACGAGCGTCCACGGCTGCGGATTGCCGGTCAGTACCTTGTCCAGCCACTGCGCCTGCGCCTTGGCCGTGCCAAGGTCGAGTGCCGACGTGCCATCGACCACGGCGACGCGCACGCCCTGCGCATCGAACCAGTAGCTGGTCTGTTGTGCGGCGGATGCCCCATTGCCCGGCAGCGCGAACGTCACCGGCCAGTGCCTGCCCAGCACGCGGCGTTCCTGCGGAGTGTCCTCGAACTCCTCGACATACTCGTGGTTGCCGATCGCCGGCGCGACCAGGGTTTCCTGCGCCAGCCAACCGGTGGCGGCAAACCATTCGCCCCACTCGCTGTCATCGGCACCATCGCCCCCACTGACCAGATCGCCAGCGAACAGGCTCAGGCGCGCCTCGGGTGCGGCCTTCTGCGCGGCGCGCACCACGCGGCTGACATGGCTCACGTTCTTGTTCTGGGTATCTCCAAAGTACAGCAGGGTCAGCGGCTGGTCGGGCGCAGCCAGCGTGCGCAGCTGGTTCCAGGCGCTCCAGCTGCCGTTGCCCTGCACGCGGTAGACGTACAGGGTATCGGGCCGCAGGCCGCTGACATCAGCGCGGTGGTGGTGCGACAGCCCGTTCTCGGTCTGCAGCGCGCGGGTCGTGGCGCGCACCTGGCGGATGCCCTCGATGGCCGGTGAATCACCGGCAAGGGCAATTTCCAGCAGCGGCGCCTGCACGCTGCCGTCGGTGCGCCAGGCCACGGCGAACCCATGGCCGGGATCGAATGCCGGCGAAGCGACAATGCGGTCCGGCACCGTCGTCGCTGCGTAGTGGCGGCTGCCCGCCGGCACCTGGGTGTTCGCTTCAGCCGCCGCGAAGCACAACGACGGCACCGCCAGCAGCAGGCCCAGCGCCAACGTGTGCATCAGGCAACGACCGCTCACGAACCACACTCCAGCGGCAATGCCAACTGCTTGGCGATGCTCTCCCAGTCGAACGCCACCACGCCCTGGTCGTCATGCACCGCATACAACGCGCCATGCGGGAAGCGCGCGCTGGGCTGCTGCATCATCCAGATGCCATCGGTGTTGGCCACGGTATTGCCCTGGAACGCGCCGACCGGCTTCAGGGTATGGCGGTCGAACAGGTGGAACACGCTGCGCTGCTTGCCCTGTTCGGTGGTGATCCACCAACCATCCTTGCCGCAGGTGCGCAGGGTTACGCCCTCGGCCTGCGCCTTGAACACGTCGCGGCCGAAGGTGGTGCCGGTGAAACGCCCGGCCAGCGTGTAGACCTTGAACTCGCTGGCGTAGCCCTCGTCCTCTTCGGCGATCAGCAGGCGATCGTTCTCGGGGTCGCCCCAGATCGACTCGACCACGCGCAGGGCACCCGCCTCAGTGGTATCACCGATGCTGGCCACGAGCTTCGCTTCGACCTTCGCGCCATCGCGGGTCACCTGGTACTGGCGCACGCGCTTGTCCAGCTCGGTCAGCGGCGGCAGGATGTCACGGCCCTGTGCATCCTCGCCGTTGTCCCAGGAGTCGGTCACGTAGACGCTGTAGCCATCGGCACGGCGGTCGACCCACAGTCCGTACGGCTTGCGCAGGTCGTCCGCAGCGAAGGTCGCCAGTGGAGTGAAGTCCGGCAGGCTCAGCACCTGCACGCGGTGATTGTCGCGCTCCACGATCCACAGCAGATCGTCGGTCACCGCGATGCCGTTTGGGCGATCGAACTGCCCTGGCGCGGTGCCGCTGCTGCCTACGTCGCGCAGGTGCTGGCCGCTGCTGCCGTCGTAGACCACCAGCTTGTCGGTGGCCTTGGCAGTGGCGATCAGCCAGAGCTTTCCGTCAGGTGCACGCCAGGCGGCAGGCGAATCGATGTTGTCAGCCGGCGTCATCGGTGAAAGGAATGCCTCGGCGATGGTGGTCACCGCACGCTCGTTCGTGGCCTTCGCCCCGGGCTTGGCCACGGCCGGATCATTGCCGTTGGCCGGCGTGCAGCCGGCCACCAACGTCACGGCCAGCATGGTGGCCAGCAGGGTGATGCGAGGCCCGCTCACAGTGCCACCTTCAGGCCCAGTGCGTAGGTGCGGCCATATTCTTCCATCTGCAGGGTGCGCGAGCGCGTGCCCTGGTACAGCTCCAGCGGCTTGTCCAGCAGGTTCTGTGCCTCGAAATACATGCTCACGCGCGGAGTGAACCTGTAGTCAAGCGAGAAGTCGAGCTGGGTGTTCGGCGCTACGTAGATGTCGAAGGCACGGCCGGCACCAAGGGTATCCAGGTACTCGCTGCGGTGCACGGCTGCCACGCGGGTGCTCAGGCCGTACTTCTCGTAACCGATGTGCGCGCTGTACACGTTCTTCGAGGCGCGCGGCAGGGTGAAGTCCTCACCCGCGCGCTTGGCCAGGCCCGGGTCGAAATCAGTGTCCAGCCAGGTGCCGCTGGCACCCACCAGCAGGCCATCCCAGCCAGCCGGGAGGAACGACAGCTGCTGCTGCCAGTTGAACTCGGCGCCGCGCACCTTGGCCTTGTCGCCATTGACCGAGGTCACCACCGGCAGGCCGTCGTAGATGCCGTCGGCGCCGGCCTGGCGGACCTGCACGATGTAGCCGTCGATCAACTTGTGGAACACGCCCAGCGAGAGGATGCCGCTGTCGCCGATGTACTTCTCCACCGACAGGTCGATGTTGGTCGACTCGTACGGATCCAGCTCCGGGTTGCCCAGGCGCACTTCATTGTCGTTGCGGGCCAGGCCGATGCGCGGCGAGGCATCGCCGAAGCCCGGGCGCGCCACCGTCTTGTTGGCGGCGAAGCGGAACACCCAGTCGTCGCTGGCGTCGTAACGCAGGTGCAGGCCCGGCAGTACGTTGTTGTAGTTCTTGCTGGCGGTGACCCGGGTCGCGGTGTAGGAGCGCCCGTCCTTGGCCACGTCCACGCGATTGCCGGTGGCGCTGAAGCGGGTGTTCTCCACACGCACGCCGCCGATCACACGCAGCGCACCGATGTCCCAGGTGCCCATCGCATAGCTGGCGAACACGTCTTCGCGCGCGGTGTAGTCGCCTTCCAGAGACGTCGCGGCGTTGCCACCGACGTCCTGCGGACGCGCGCTGTATTCGCCACCGTGCTGCGACCAGTAACTGCGCATCGCCGACGAGTCCATGCCCTGCCCCATCGGGCCGTGGCGATGTTCCGGCGAGCCGGTGGTCCAGTCACTGAGCTTGATCGCCGGACCCACGCGCAGCGACGCCTCATCGACATTCACGTCACGGTCGCGCCAGCGCCCGAGCAGGCCGAACTTGTAGCTGCTGTTGTCGCCGTCGAAGCGGATGTTGACCTGCGCGCTGCGCTCCTCGTCGTCCACCCTCTTCGGCTTGGCCACCACACGGTCGAACTTGTAGTTGGCGTTGTCCAGCCACTGGTCGTTGTCGAAGGTGTAGGTGGGCAGGCGACTGCGCTGGTCCAGCGTGCCATTGAAGGCCTTGCCGTTGAGCTTGAAGCGCGACTCGATCTCGTCGTCCACGCGTTCTTCGGTGCGGGTATAGCCGATCTTGTAGTCCAGTACCGCGTCGGTCAGCTTGTTCTCGCCACCCAGGCTGGCGGCGAAGGTGTTCTCTTCCTTGGTCCGGTAGCGCATGCGCTTGTCGATCGAATCCTTCGGCATGCCGGCAAGTCGATACTGGTCGGTGCCGGTGGCGATCATGTCGGCGCTGTTGAAGTTGAAGATCACGCGCTGGCGGGTTTCGGCATCGTCGAACTGGCTGTACAGCGTGCGCAGGTAGTAACGGCTGTCCTCGTTCGGGCGCCAGTCGAAATTGAGGTTGGCGCCGATGCGCTTGCGCTCGATCTCGTACTTGCGGTTCTGCAGGTTCAGCGCGGTGATTTCGCCCGGGCGGGTGGTGGTCGGATCCTTGTTCCCGCTGACATCACCGTACTCCACTTCGCTGTTGTCCGATTCGAACGTCCGCTTCTGGTAGTTCACGCCGGCGGCGATGCCGAAGGTGTCGTTGAACACTTCGCTGTAGTTGAAGGCGGCCTTCGGGCTGGTCTCGCCCGAAAGCTGCTGGTGGCTGCCTTCGATCTTGCCACGCAGGCTGCGGCCCTCGCGGTCGAACGCCGAGGCGGTCTCGACCAGGATCGCGCCGCCAATGGCGTCGCCCGGCATGTCCGGGGTCGGTGATTTGACCACCCGCAGGCGCTCGGTCGAATCGGACGGGATCACGTCCATCGGTGCGGCGCGGCTGGAGTTGTCCGGTGTGCCGATGGCGATGCCGTCGACGCTGACGCTGTTGAGGTTGGCATCCAGTCCGCGCACGACCACGTAGCGGCCCTCGCCCTGGTCGCGCGTCACGCTGATGCCCGGCAGGCGTTGCAGCGACTCGGCCACGTTCTTGTCCGGGTACTGGCCCAGCGCGTCGGACGACACCGCATCCTCGATGGCGTTGCTGCTGCGCTTGAGGTCCACCGCGCGGATCTGCGATTCAAGCTGGGCGCGCACTTCAATGCGGTCCAGGTCGACCGCATCGGCGGCCACTGCACCGGTGGCGGCAACCGCCTGCTGCCCGGCGGCCTGCAGTGGTGCAGCAGCCCCCATCGCCAGGGTCAGGGTGATGGCAACGGCCAACGGAGTCTTGATATGCACTGGGAATCCCCATTCCTGTTAAGAATGGGTCTGCACGGTATGTCCGCAAGGTTGCATGGCAATGACATGCATCTGCACATTTCATGCGGGCCGTCTCCGGCCCCGGTTTGGGGTTGGGCGCCCAATCCGGCAAAATGGCGTCCTCTCTCCTTATCCCCCTTCCCGACCATGAAGATCGTCGAAGTGCGCCACCCGCTGGTGCAGCACAAGATCGGCCTGATGCGCAACGCTGCGCTCAGCACCAAGGATTTCCGCGAACTGGCCAACGAGCTCGGCACGCTGCTGGCCTACGAGGCCACCGCCGACCTGGACACCGAGCCGCACACCCTGCCCGGCTGGGCCGGTCCGGTCACCGTGCAGCGCATCGCCGGCGCCAAGATCACCGTGGTGCCGATCCTGCGCGCCGGCCTGGGCATGCTCAGCGGCGTGCTGTCGCTGATCCCGGCGGCACGCGTCAGCGTGGTCGGCCTGCAGCGCGATGAGGAAACGCTGCAGCCGGTGCCCTACTTCGAGCGCCTGACCGGCCGCCTGGAAGAACGCGACGCGCTGATCCTGGACCCGATGCTGGCCACCGGCGGCACCCTGATCGCCACGATCGACATGCTCAAGCGTGCCGGCGCCCGCCGCATCAAGGGCATCTTCCTGGTGGCCGCGCCGGAAGGCATCGAAGCAGTCAAGGCCGTGCATCCGGACGTGGAAATCTACACCGCGGCCATCGATGCCCAGCTCAACGACAAGGGCTACATCCTGCCCGGCCTGGGCGATGCCGGTGACCGCATCTTCGGTACCCGCGTCGGCTGAGCCGCCGAACCGGGGTCGGATCCCTTTCGCAGAAAGGGCTCTGACCCCACCCCGGATGCCGGCCTACAGGCCGGCCGCGAACGCTTCCAGCTGGCCGATGACGGTGTTCCAGCCGTCGAAGAAGCCCATCTGCTCATGCTGGTCGCGCAGGGCCTTGTCCGGGTGCATCACCTGCGCGGTGTAACGACAGCCCTGGCCCTCATCCTCCATCGAGATGATGGCGGTGAAGCCCAGCCACGGTGACTGCGGCCGCCAACCCGGGCCCAGCATCGAGGTGAACACCAGACGCTGCTGCGGCACGATCTCCAGAAAGCTGCCCGGGTTGTCACTGCTGCCGCCGTCGGGGCCCTGCATGAAGGTGTGGAAGGCGCCGCCCGGGCGCAGGTCGAAGGCACGCACTTCGGTGGACCACGGCTTCGGGCACCACCACTGGCGCAGCAGCTCCGGGTCGGTCCACGCCCGCCACAGGGCGGCGCGCGGTGCGTTCAGTACGCGACTGATGACCAGATCGGTCTCGGGGTTGTTACCTGCGTCTACGGCCATGGGCCTGCTCCTGTCGGTGAAGGGTTTCGACAAACTCGACCATGCGGTCGGCGCGCGTTTCCCATATGGCACGTTGTTCGGCCAGCCATTGCTCGGCCTGGCCCAACCGTTCCGGCACCAGTTCGCAGGTGCGCACACGCCCCTGCTTGCGGCTGCGCACCACGCCACTGCGCTCCAGCACGGCCAGATGCTTCATCAGCGAGGGCAAGGCCATCTCAAAAGGCTCGGCCAAGGTCGACACCGTGCGCGGCCCCTGCCCCAGCGCCGCCACGATCGCGCATCGGGTGGGGTCGGCCAGTGCCTGGAACACGTCTTGAATGGCGGGATCATACTTACCCATATGGCTAATTAATACGCCGATCTGAATGCCCCTGCAAGCGGTCGCTGCCGAGGCACGATTCTTCACGTGGCGTTGCTGCCTGCAGGCCAATGCTCCGCGCACCCGCCACCGCCTGGAGTGCTCTCGATGAAAGCTTCTTTCCTGCTGGCCGCTGTCCTGCTGGTCGGCCTGCCCCTGGCTGCCAATGCCACCACGCCGCAGCAGCAGCGCATGGCCGACTGCTCGGCCAAGAACAAGGGCTTGAAGGGTGACGCCTACAAGACCGCGCAGAGTTCCTGCCTCAGTGGCCACGCTGCCGAAGCCAAGCCGGCCAACGCGCAACAGGAACGCATGCGCAAGTGCAACGCTGACGCGGGTGCCAAGAAGCTGGCCGGTGACGCGCGCAAGACCTTCATGAGCAGCTGCCTGAAGGCGTCGTAGCATCGCTCGTCCAGTTCAATCGAATGGGGGCAGAGCCCGTTGCACAGCAATGGCATTCGACCCCATTTGAATATCGATATCTGACAGATGTGCCGACCAACGGTCGGCACCCACCAATAGCCACCGGCCACCTGTCAGAGGTGGGGGCGGTGTGGGTGGGCAGGCGCCGTGGATGACGCCATCGAGCCCCCATGGATGGGTTTACGGCGTGTCCTGACCATCCACACCGCCCCGCCATCCCACGGAATGCCGTTCTTGATCTTGCTTCGGCTTCTGCAGGTGCAGGGAGCAGCCCTGCCGAACACCCGTCACCCCAGCGCGCGCGCCTTCAGTTCACCCTGCTCGTGCAGGGTCACGAAACGCCCCTTGTCATCGCGACCCAGCTGCGCCAGCGCCACCTGCGGGTCGTGGGTGAAAAACAGATGCACGTTGCGCGCCAGCTTGTCCTCAAGGAACTGCCGCTTCTCGTCGATCAGGAGCTCGGCATTGCGGTCATAGCCCATGGTGATCGGCACGTGTACCCATGAGCGCCCCGGGATCAGGTCGGCACAGAACACCACCCCGCCGTGCGCATCTTCGCCGGCATGCGCGTGGCCGACGATCTCGGCCAGCATCAACCCCGGCGTGTGGCCATCGCTGTAGCTGAAGCGAACGCTGCGACCCAGAACCTTCGAATACTCGCCGTCCACCACTTCCAGGCGACCGCTGGCCTGCAGCAGGCCAGGCAGCTCCGGAATGAAGCTGGCACGGTCGCGCGGATGCGGCTGCATGGCGCGCTGCCAATGCTGCGCACCGACCACATAAGTCGCATTGGGGAACAGCAGTTCCGGCTCACGCCCTTCGCTCCATGCCGCCAGCAGGCCACCGGCATGATCGAAATGCAGGTGGCTGAGCACGACGACATCAATGTCCTCGTGCTCGAAACCTGCTTCACGCAACGAATCGATCAGTACGTGCTGGCTTTCCTGCACGCCATAGCGCTCACGCATGCGCGGATCGAAGAACGCCCCGATACCGGTTTCAAACAGCACGGTCTTGCCTTCCAGCGGGCTGGCAAGCAGCGCACGGCAGGCCAGCTCGATGCGATTGAGCTCGTCCGGTGCCGCCCATTTTTCCCACAACGCGCGCGGCGCGTTGCCGAACATCGCGCCGCCGTCGAGGCGCTGCGAGTTTCCGCGAATAGACCAGAGTTTCATGTGTCGATTATCGGCGCCGGCTCGTTAAATAATCGCTAGAAAGGAAACAGAAAACCCCGCCGTCAAAGGCGGGGTTTCGGTAAACAGCCAGATTGGCGGCCAGCGGCCGGCACGACCGGATCAGCGTGCCGGCACGACCAGGGCGCTGCCCACCGGGTTGCGCGGGTCGCTGCCGCCAAACAGCTTGTTGGCCTTCCGGTCCCATTCCACGGTCTGCAGGTTGCCCCACACGTGGCTGGACCCGCGGCCCCCGGCGGCGACATTGCCCGGCAGGTCGATCTTGTGACCCATCGCCTGCAGCTGCTTCACCGTGGCCGCGTCGAATGCATCGTCCTCGGCTTCGATCAGGTCCGGCAGCCACTGGTGGTGGTAGCGCGGCAGCGCGGCAACCTGCTGCGCGTCCAGGCCGGCGTCGTAGCCGAGGATGCCCAGCAGCACCATGGTGATGATGCGGCTGCCACCCGGGGTGCCCAGCACCACCACCTTGTCGGCGTTCTCCATGAAGGTCGGGGTCATCGAGCTGAGCATGCGCTTGCCCGCCTTCGGCGCATTGGCCTCGTAGCCCATCACGCCGAACGCGTTGGGCGTGCCCGGCTTCAGCGCGAAGTCGTCCATCTCGTTGTTCAGCAGCACGCCGGTGCCCTTCGGAATCAGCCCCGAGCCGTACAGCAGGTTGACGGTCTGGGTCGCGCCGACCCGGTTGCCGTCACGGTCGATGATCGAGAAGTGCGTGGTCTCGTCGTCTTCCAGCGGGGTCGGGTTGCCCGACAGCAGGTCGCTGGGCGTGGCCTTCTCCGGATGGATGGTCGCCCGCAGGCCCTGTGCGTAGTCCTTGCTGGTCAGCACCTTCTGCGGGATCTGCACGAAGTCCGGATCGCCGAGGAAGAAGGTGCGGTCGCGGTAGGCACGGCGCATCGACTCCACCACCAGGTGGGTGCGGTGCGCCGGGTCCATCTTGTTGATGTCCCAGCCTTCCAGGATCTGCAGCATGCTGGCCAGCGCGATGCCACCGGACGACGGCGGCGGCGCGGTGGTGATCTTCCAGCCGTTGTAGTTGAACACGATCGGTTCGCGCTGCTTCACGCGATAGCCGGCCAGCTCTTCAGCGGTCCACTTGCCGCCGGCCTGCTTCACGCCGGCCAGCAACAGCTTTCCGGTCTGGCCCTTGTAGAAGCCATCGAAGCCACCTGCGGCCAAGCGCTCCAGCGTCTGTGCCAGCTCCGGCTGCTTGAACAGGTCACCGCTGGCGATCGGCTTGCCGTTGCGCAGGTAGACCTCACGGGTGCCGGGATAGCGCTCCATCACCTCACGGCGAGAGGCATAGCCCTTGGCCATGCGGTCGTAGACCGGGAAGCCTTCGCGCGCGATGCGGATCGCCGGCTGCAGCGATGCAGACAGCGGCAGCTTGCCGTGCTTGGCCGACAGCTCGACCAGCGCCGCAGGCAGGCCCGGAATACCGGCCGACCACGCACCGTTGACCGAGCGGTCACGGTCCAGGTTGCCCTGCTTGTCGAGGAAGGCCTGCGGCGTTGCCGCGGCCGGCGCGGTCTCGCGCGCGTCCAGCATCACGTCCTTGCCGGTGGCCGCGTCGTGCAGCAGGAAGAAGCCACCGCCACCCAGCCCGGAACTGATCGGCTCGACCACCGCCAGCGTGGACGATACCGCCACCGCGGCGTCGAAGGCGTTGCCGCCCTGCGCCAGGATGTCGATGCCGGCCTGGGTGGCCAGCGCGTGGCCGCTGGCAATGGCCGCGCCGTCGGGGCGCTCGGCACGGGCCGGGCTGTCGGCCCAGGCAATCGGGCTCAGCAGCAGGCCGAGCAGCAACAGGCGGCGGACGATCAGCGTCTTCATTCGGATGGGGGCTCCGCATAGAGTTCGGGGTGATCGTGCTGCAGCTGGCGCAGTTTGGCCAGCAGCTGGTCTTCCGTTTCCACGATCTCCGGGTCCGGATCGATGCACTCGACCGGGCAGACGACCACGCACTGTGGCTCGTCGAAATGACCCACGCATTCGGTGCAGCGCGCAGGGTCGATCACGTAGATGGTTTCACCCATCGCAATGGCCTGGTTCGGGCAGGCCGGCTCGCATACGTCGCAGTTGACGCAGAGCTCGTTGATTTTCAGCGACACGGCGATACTCCTCGCCCGCGCCCTGGGACAAAGGACCGGCCAGCGCGGGCGCGCGGGCCGGTCAGGTCATCGGCGGCGCCCTTGCAGGACGCCGCCCGGGCCATGCCGGAGCATGGCCGCCATGGCTCGGTATTACTTGGCTTCGACGAAAATGTACTCGGCACCGGTCGGCTGGATGGCAGCCTGCACGCGGGCGTTGTCGGCCGACTGGCCGATGAAGACGACACGCACGCCCTTCATCGAATCCGGCGACACGTCCTTGAACACGGCCTGGATCATGTCAGCCATCTTGCCCGAGGCCGACGAACCGAAGGCCAGCATGTTGCCCGGCTGCACGCCACGGGCCACGGCCTGGGTCGCGCTCTCGGTCTGGCGCTCGTACTTGGCCTGGAAGTCCGGGTCCGATTCCGGCGAGAGGTAGTACAGGAACGGGCTGTTGGTGATATTGCCCATGTTCTGGATGGCCACTTCCTGCAGGTACTTCTTCCAGCCTGCATCATCATCCTTGGCCGGGGCGACCAGAGCCTGCTTGGCCTCGTCGACCGGAGCGGCCTCTTCCTTCTTGCAGGCGGTGAAGGCCAGGGCCAACGAAGCGATCAGCATCGCGCGCATGGTGGTGTTCATGGGTTTCCTCCCGGAATGGTGCGTGGTGTTGTACGTAATGGGGTGCGGGTACAGCGGGGCTTACGACTGTGCCGCCTTCGCTTCGCGGACCTTGCGCAGGGCTTCGAGCACCGCGGCCGGCACGAAGCCGGACACGTCGCCGCCCAGGCGCGCGATCTCGCGGACCAGCGAGGACGAAATGAAGCTGTGCTGCTCGGCCGGGGTCAGGAACAGGGTCTCGACCTCGGGGATCAGGTGGCGGTTCATGCTGGCCATCTGGAACTCGTACTCGAAGTCGGACACCGCGCGCAGGCCGCGCAGCAGCACCCCACCCTGGACCGAACGGACGAAATGGGCCAGCAGGGTGTCGAAGCCGATGACCTCGACGTTGCCATGGTGGCCGAGTGCGCCACGCGCCAGCTGCACGCGCTGCTCCAGCGGTAGCGCCGGGCCCTTGGACGGGCTCTGCGCCACGCCCACCACGACCTTTTCAAACAGCGGCGCGGCCCGGCTGACCAGGTCGATATGACCGTTGGTGATCGGGTCGAACGTGCCGGGATAGACGGCAATGCGGCGGTTGGCCACGGTCATGGGCGGATGCAGATGTTCAGATGAGGTCAAAGTGTAGCAGTGGCGCGGCGGTACAGGGCAAAGCGCACCTCGCGGGTGCCGCCCTCGCGGTGCAGCAGCCAGTCCGGCGGCAGCACCGGCACGTGGCCGGCCGGCGATTCCAGGTACAGCCAGGCATCGGCGGCCAAGTGCCGCGGCAGCTGCGCCAGCACGTCCTGCCACAGGCCATCGGCGAACGGCGGGTCGATGAAGACCAGATCGGCCTGCTGCGCGGGCGCGCCCTGCAGCCAGCGCAGGGCATCGGCCTGCACCACGGTGATCTGGTCGGCGGCCTGGAGCTTGGCCACGGCCGCGGTCAGGTTGCGTCCCAGCTGCGCGTCGCGCTCGACCAGGGTGGCGTGGGCGGCACCGCGCGAGACCGCCTCCAGGCCCAGCGCGCCACTGCCGGCGAACAGGTCCAGCACCCGCGCGCCGCCCAGTCTGGGCATCAACCAGTTGAAAAGGGTCTCGCGCACGCGGTCACTGCTGGGCCGCAGCCCCGGAAGGGTCGGCACCGGCAGGCGGGTATTGCGCCAGCGACCGCCGATGATGCGGACCTGGCCGTCGTTGCCCCCACGGCCGCTCATTGGCGCCCCCGGCGGGGTTCATTCGAGAATTTCAGCATGAGCGGGATTGTAGTCGTCCGGGCGGCGCCCGGAACCCGCAGAGGCCGAAGCAACAGCCAGAGCAACGGCAAAAGCTGGTTTCCTGTGGGTAGGCGGGGTGGGCCAGGTTGTGGGGGACGCCGTAAACCCGTCCATGGGGGCTTGGCCGCGGCATCCATGCCGCGGACACCCCCACAACCTGCCCCACCCCGCCTTCGACAGTTTCCTGCGATCTGCCGGAAGGTCTCTTGGGGTCAGATCCGTTTTCCTGCGGAAAACGGATCTGACCCCATTTGATGTATCGATATCTGACAGATGTGTCGACCAAGGTCGACACCTGCCAACAGCCGCGTGAACCTGTCAGAGGCGGGGCGGTGTGGGTTGGCAGGACCGTTGGCGCCATGGATGGCGCCATCGAGCCCCCATGGATGGGTTCACGGCGTGTCCTGCCAACCCACACCGCCCCGCCATCCCACGGATAGCCCGCTGCTGCTGTTGATGTTGCTGTTGCATCGGCCTCTGCAGGTGCAGGGCTGCAAGCCCTGCCGACCAACCCTTGATTTCGGGACAATCAGCCATACCCCTTGGCGAGGCCGCACGCGCTGGCGCGGCATTGCACATGGAGCCCTATCGATGACCGAGACCACCCAGACCGAAACCCTTGGCTTCCAGACCGAAGTCAAGCAGCTGCTGCAGCTGATGATCCACTCGCTGTACTCCAACAAGGAGATCTTCCTGCGCGAGCTGGTCTCCAACGCCGCTGACGCTGCCGACAAGCTGCGCTTCGAGGCCCTGACCCAGCCGGCCTTGCTTGAAGGTGACAGCGAGCTGCGCGTGCGCGTCAGCTTCGACCCCGCCGCGCACACCATCACCATCGAAGACAACGGCATCGGCATGAGCCGCGCCGAAGCCATCGCCCACCTTGGCACGATCGCCAAGTCCGGCACCGGCGATTTCCTGCGCCAGCTGTCCGGCGACCAGAAAAAGGATTCGCAGCTGATCGGCCAGTTCGGCGTCGGCTTCTACAGTGCCTTCATCGTTGCAGACCAAGTGGAAGTGACCTCGCGCCGCGCCGGCCTGGCTGCAGGCGAAGGCGTGCGCTGGACCTCGCGCGGCGAAGGCGATTTCGAAGTGGCCACCATCGACAAGGCCGAGCGCGGCACCCGCATCGTGCTGCACCTGAAGGACGGCGAGCACGACTTCGCCGATGGCTGGCGCCTGCGCGGCATCCTCAAGAAGTATTCGGACCATATCGGCCTGCCGATCCAGATGCCGAAGGAAGGTGGCGAAGAAGGCGCCGCGGTCGAATGGGAAACCGTCAATCGCGCCAGCGCGCTGTGGACCCGCCCGCGCACCGAGATCAGCGACGCCGAGTACACCGAGTTCTACAAGCACGTGGCACACGACCACAGCGATCCGCTGGCATGGAGCCACAACAAGGTCGAAGGCAAGCTGGAATACACCTCGCTGCTGTACGTGCCCGGCCGCGCGCCGTTCGACCTGTATCACCGCGATGCCCCCAAGGGCCTGAAGCTGTACGTGCAGCGCGTGTTCGTGATGGACCAGGCCGAGCAGTTCCTGCCGCTGTACCTGCGCTTCATCAAGGGCGTGGTCGATTCCAACGACCTGTCGCTGAACGTCTCGCGCGAGATCCTGCAGTCCGGCCCGGTCATCGATTCGATGAAGGCCGCGCTGACCAAGCGCTCGCTGGACATGCTGGAAAAGCTGGCCACAGACAAGCCGGAGCAGTACGCCACGTTCTGGAAGGAATTCGGCCAGGTGCTGAAGGAAGGCCCGGCCGAGGACTACAACAACCGCGAGAAGGTGGCCGGCCTGCTGCGCTTCGCCTCCACACGTGGCGACGGCGATGCGCAGAACGTGTCGCTGGCTGACTACCTCGGCCGCATGGCCGAAGGCCAGGACAAGATCTACTACCTGACCGGCGAGAGCTACAGCCAGGTGCGCAACAGCCCGCACCTGGAAGTGTTCCGCAAGAAGGGCGTGGAAGTGCTGCTGCTGACCGACCGCATAGACGAGTGGCTGATGGGCTACCTGACCGATTTCGACGGCAAGGGCTTCGTCGACATCGCCCGCGGCGACCTCGACCTGGGCGTGCTGGAAACCGAAGCGGACAAGCAGGAACAGGAAGCAGCGGCCAAGGACAAGCAGGGCCTGGTCGAGCGACTGAAGACGGTGCTGGGCGATGACGTGGCCGACGTGCGCGTCTCGCACCGCCTGACCGATTCGCCGGCGGTGCTGGCCATCGGCGAACAGGACCTGGGCCTGCAGATGCGCCAGATCCTGGAAGCCAGCGGGCAGAAGGTGCCGGACAGCAAGCCGGTGCTGGAGATCAACCCGGGCCATCCGCTGATCGCCAAGCTGGATGCTGAAGCCGATGGCGCGCGTTTCGACGATCTGGGCCGGGTGCTGTTCGACCAGGCTGCATTGGCCGCCGGCGACAGCCTGAAGGATCCGGGCGCCTATGTGGCGCGTCTGAACAAGCTGCTGCTGGAGCTGTCGGCCTGATCGACAAGGTGGCCGCCGGGCATGGCCCGGCGATGCTCTGGTAGAGGCCAACCTTGGTTGGCACCTGCCAGGGCGGATCGAGCGTGCCAACCAAGGTTGGCACCCACCACAGGCGGCGGTTGGCACCTGGCGAGCGGGTTCAGGCCTCGCGATCCAGCAGCGAGCCGAGCATCTGGTCCTGGCGTCGGATCACCGCGGCGTTGGAAGCGAAAGCCACCACCTCGGCTTTCGCTGCCAGCAGATCACCCAGTGGTGCACTGACATCGGTGCCGGTAGGGGTCACCGCGGCCTGCACCCCGCCCTGCTCCAGCGTACTGCGTTGCAGCTGCAGGCGCTGGGCATCAGGAGTCGCCAGGTTGGCCACGTTGTGCGCGGCCACCTGCACGCCCTGCTGGGCCGCACGCATCCCGCCGAGGGCGATTCCCATCACGTTGTTCATGGCGGTCTCCGGACCGCCCTGCGCAGCCCTCCGGACCGGTTAACGGCCGGCCGGCCGCGACCTTGAGTCCACATCGGCCCGACAGGCCTGAGTGGTAGCATATCCCTCTGATTTCAGCGCCTTTTGCCAATGCTCAGTTTTTTCCGCCGCAAGAAGCCCCAGGATGCCCCCGCAACGGAGGCACCCAAGACCCAGCACTACTCGGCTGAAGAGCTGGCGGCGGCGTTTCCGTCGGCCGCACCGGCCGAGGACAAGGAGCCGGCACCGGTAGCCGTACCGGCCGAGCGTGCACCGGTCGAGCCGCCCCCGGCAGTCGCCGTTCCGGTCGCTGTCGAGCCCACCCCGGTGATTCCGGCCCCAGCCGCACCGGTTCCGGCAGCTCCTGCGCCCACGGCGCAGATCGACGTCGCCCCCATCGCGACCCCGGCCATCGAACCGGCACCCGCACCGGTGCCCGAGCCCACCCCGGCACCGGTCACCGACGACCTGCCTGCTGCCGCCTCGGTCGACGCTGCTCCGGCACCTTCCGGCAAGCCCGGCTGGCGCGAACGCCTGCGCAACAGCGTCATCGCGCGCAGCTTCGGTGGCCTGTTCTCGCGCAACCCAAAACTCGACGACGACCTGCTGGACGAGCTGGAAACCGCCCTGATCACCGCCGACGTCGGCGTGGGTGCCACCACCGACCTGGTCGAGGGGCTGCGCAAGCGCATGAAGTCGCGCGAGTTCGCAGATGCAAATGCGCTGCTGGCCGCGCTGCGCGCCGAGCTGATCGCGATCCTGCAGCCGGTGGCCAAGCCGCTGGTGATCGACCGCAATGCCAAGCCCTTCGTGGTGCTGACCGTCGGCGTCAACGGCGTTGGCAAGACCACCACCATCGGCAAGCTGGCCAAGCGTTTCAAGGATGAAGGCCACAGCCTGATGCTGGCCGCCGGCGACACCTTCCGCGCCGCCGCCGTCGCACAGCTGCAGGCCTGGGGCGAGCGCAACGGCGTGGCCGTGGTCGCCCAAGGGCAGAACGCCGATGCCGCTTCGGTGGCATTCGATGCGCTGCAGGCCGGCAAGGCCCGCGGCACCTCGGTGCTGATCGCCGATACCGCCGGCCGCCTGCACACCCAGTCCGGCCTGATGAACGAGCTGGGCAAGATCCGCCGCGTGCTCGGCAAGATCGACGCCACTGCACCGCACGAAGTACTGATGGTGATCGACGGCACCACCGGCCAGAACGCGCTGTCGCAGCTGCGCCAGTTCAATGCCGCGGTGAACGTGACCGGCCTGGTGGTGACCAAGCTGGACGGCACTGCCAAGGGCGGCGTGGTGTTCGCGCTGGCCCGCGAGTTCGGCATTCCAATCCGCTTCGCCGGCATCGGTGAGCGCCCGGAAGACCTGCGTGTGTTCGATCCGGAAGCCTTCGTTGACGCCCTGCTGCCCGAAGCGCTGGGTGCCTGATAGACCGTGCAGCCAAGCTTGGCGTGGCTCTACTGCAGCCCGGTAGAGCCACCCCATGGGTGGCTGCCCACCTCCGGAATACCGATGCCCCGCCAGCCGCACGCCAGCGCCGGAACCATGCAGACCGACGACTTCGTCGCCCACCTGCTGCATTGGTTCGACGACCACGGCCGCCACGACCTGCCCTGGCAGCATCCGCGCAGCCCGTATCGGGTCTGGTTGTCGGAAATCATGCTGCAGCAGACCCAGGTGAGTACGGTCATCCCGTACTTCCAGCGGTTCCTGCAGCACTTCCCGACCCTGCCCGACCTCGCCGCCGCCAGCAATGACGCGGTGATGGCGCAGTGGGCCGGGCTCGGCTACTACGCCCGCGCACGCAACCTGCACGCGGCAGCCAAGCGCTGCGTGGAACTGCACGACGGCGACCTGCCACGTGACTTCGACGCGCTGCATGCCCTGCCCGGCATCGGCCGCAGCACCGCCGGTGCGATCCTCAGCCAGGCCTGGAACGACCCGTTCGCGATCCTCGATGGCAACGTCAAGCGGGTGCTCAGCCGCTACCACGGCATCGACGGCTTCCCGGGCCTTCCGGCCATCGAGAAGCAGTTGTGGGCGATCGCCGAGGCGCACGTGGCGCAGGTGCCGACCGGGCGCATGGCCGATTACACCCAGGCGCAGATGGACCTGGGCGCGACCGTATGCAGCCGCGCCAGACCCGCCTGCGTGATCTGCCCGCTGCAGGACGCGTGCGTGGCGCGCCGCGAAGGCCGCACCGCTGAACTACCGACGCCCAAGCCCAGCAAGACCCTGCCCGAGCGCGAAGCAGTGGCCCTGCTGCTGCGCGACCCCCAGCAGCGCGTGCTGCTGCAGAAGCGGCCGGACACCGGCATCTGGGCGCAGCTGTGGACGCTGCCGCAGGCCGACGCCGGCAGCGTGCTGCAGGACTGGTTCGATGCCCATGTCGACGGCTCGCTGGAAGACGCCGAGGAACTGCCGGTACTGCAGCACACCTTCAGTCACTACAGGCTGCACCTGCAGGTACTGTCGCGCCAGGTGAACGGCCTGCGCGTGGAAGAACCCACGTTGCGCTGGGTCGCCTACGATGAACTGCCCGCGCTGGGCCTGCCCGCGCCGATCCGCAAACTGCTCGACGGCGCGACGATCAAGACGCCAAAACGAACTTCCAAGAAACCCCGCAACCACGAGTGAGTGCCATGCCCCGAACCGTCTTCTGCCAGTACGAACAACGCGATGCCGAGGGCCTGGACTTCGTGCCCTACCCCGGCGAGCTGGGCCAGCGCATCTTCAACAACATCGGCAAGCAGGCCTGGGCTGCGTGGCTGGCGCACCAGACCATGCTGATCAACGAGAACCGCCTGTCGCCGCGTACGCCGGAACATCGCGCGTTCCTTGAAGGCGAACTGGTCAAGTTCCTGTTCGAGAAGGACGCGCAAAAGCCGGCCGGCTTCACTCCGGAAGCCTGACGCACAGGCAGTGCCGGGCGCTGGCCGGCAACCTGGCATCTGCGCGATGCCGGCCAGCGGCCGGCACTACCGCGCTATTTCGTGTTTTCCTCGCGCTCCTGCACCTGCGCCTGGCGCAGCTCCTGCTCGGAAGCGCGTAGTGCCTTCACATCCAGCTTGCGGATGCTGTCGATGAAGCACGGCATGCGCGGGCCGCCGGTAGGGTCGCGCACCAGCACCTTGTCGAAACGCGCCGAAACACGATTCATCTGGCTGGTCAGGCCGATGGCGGTGGCATATGGCAGGTCCTGGCAGGGCCCCCTCAACTCCAGCAGGTAGGCCTCGCTGGGACGCGTCCATACCGCAAGCGCGCTGTCACCCAGCTCGGTCCAGCCATTGAGGGTGCCGAAGAACTGCATGTCGTTCTGCGGCGCACCGGCATGGGCACGGTACAGGTCAAGCTTATCGGCGCTGCTGAGCCGGCCAGTGGTCGCACACGCGGCCAGCGCCAGGCAGAGTCCGGCCACCAGGAACGGGGTCTTCATGGCGATCTCCTCGGGGAACTGTCGCCATCATGCGCCCGGGCCGGCAACGCCGGCGCGACGACCGACAGCCCCATTCAGGCGCTGGTCGGCGGTCGACCAAGGCCGACCTCTACCAAAGCAGACCCAAGGCCCCGGATTCCGGTAGTCACCAACCTTGGTTGGCGCCTGCCCTGCAGGAGCAGCCGACCAGGGTCGGCTTCCACCAAAGCGGCCCCGGCGCCTCAGACGTCGGCGTGGGCCAGTGCGTGCAGGCGCCCTTCGCGCAGCTCCAGCACCCGGTCGAGGCGGCGCGCCAGGCTGCGGTCGTGGGTGACCAGCACCAGGCTGGTGTGACGCGCACGATTCAGTTCCAGCATCAGCTCGAACACCGTGGCGGCCGTGCGGTCATCCAGGTTGCCGGTCGGCTCGTCACCCAGCACGCAGGCCGGGTGATTGACCAGTGCCCGCGCCACCGCAGCACGCTGCCGCTCACCACCAGACAGCTCGCCCGGCTTGTGATCCAGGCGGTGGCCGAGGCCGACCGCTTCCAGCAGCGTGGTGGCCCGGCTGCTCGCTTCTGCTACCGCAGTGCCAGCCAGCAGTACCGGCATCATCACGTTTTCCAGCGCGGTGAACTCCGGCAGCAGGTGATGGAACTGGTAGACGAAGCCCAGCGCCTGGTTGCGCAGCAGACCGCGCGCGGTATCCGACAGCGCCGACATGCGCTGCCCGGTCACGTAGACCTCGCCGGCGGTTGGAATGTCCAGGCCGCCCAGCAGGTGCAGCAGCGTGCTCTTGCCGGCGCCGGAGGCACCGATGATCGCCACCGTCTCGCCGGCGGTCACGGTCAGGTCCAGGCCATCGAACACCGGGGTCTGCATGCGCCCTTCGGCGTAGGTCTTGCCCAGTGCTTCGGCGCGGATCACTTCGTCGCCGCGGTTGAAGACCTTATTCATAACGCAGGGCCTCCGCCGGCTGGGTGCGTGCTGCCCGCCAGGCGGGATACAGGGTGGCCAGGAAGCTCATCAGCAGCGCGACCACGGTGATCGCCAGCACGTCGCCGGTCTGCATGTCGGTCGGCAGGCCGGTGATGTAGTACACATCCTCCGGCAGCAGCTTGACGTTGAACACGCTCTCGATGGCGCCGAGGATGCGTTCCAGGTTGAGGGTCAGGGTGATGCCGCCGATCAGGCCGGCCAGCGTGCCGAAGATGCCGATCAGCGAACCCTGCACCATGAACACCTGCATCACCCCCCCCGGAGTCAGGCCAAGGGTGCGCAGGATGGCGATGTCGGCCTGCTTGTCGGTCACCAGCATCACCTGCGACGACACCAGGTTGAAAGCGCCCATGGCGATGATCAGCGACAGCAGGATGCCCATCACTACCTTCTCCATGCGCAGCGAGTGGTAGAGGTTGGCGTTCTGCTGGGTCCAGTCACTTACCCGGTACGCGCCGCCGAGGCTCTGCGCCAGGTCCACACCCACTTCCAGCGAGCGGTCCATGTCGTGCAGTTTCAGCCGCACGCCGGTAGCGCCATCGGAACGCAGCACGCGCTCCAGGTCCTGCATGTTGGCGAAGCCGACGCCGCGGTCGACCTCGTTGTAGCCGGCCTCGAAGATGCCGCTGACGGTGAAGCGTTTCATCCGCGGCACTGCGCCAGCAGGCGTGCCCTGCACTTCTGCAAAGGTCACCAGCACCTGGTCGCCAACGTCCACGCCCAGCCAGACCGCCAGTTCTTTGCCCAGCAGCACGTTGAAGCTGCCCGGCTTGAGGCTGTCATAGCTGCCCTTGGTGACCTTCTTGTCGATCACCGACACCTTCGGCTCCAGCGCCGGATCGATGCCCTGGATGATTGCGCCCTGCACGCGCGGGCCGCTGATCATCGACTGGATCTCGATGTACGGCGCGGCACCGGCCACGCGCGGGTCCTTGCGGGCGACGTCCACCACGCGCATCCAGTCCGGCATCGGCTCGCCGTCGCGGCTGATGGTGGTGTGCGCGGTCATCTGCAGCAGGCGGCTGCGGATTTCCTTCTGGAAACCGCTCATCACCGCCAGGGTGGTGATCAGCACCGTAACGCCGAGCGCGATGCCCAGGATCGATGCCATCGAGATGAAGGAGATGAAGCCGTTGCGGCGCTTGGCGCGCAGGTAGCGCAGGCCAATGGCCACGGGAATGGGTTTGAACATGCAGGCACGCCGGTCAATTCAGCTTATGGTGCCATCGACCGGGGCCTACGGGAAACGCCGCGTGCGGCCACGGCCAGTCGCAGTTCACGTCGCTGCCTGGAATCGAGCACATCGGGCCAGAACAGCAGGCGCCGGCGGCGCCGATCCTCACGCCAGAGCAACAACAGCCATGGCCCACGCACGACCAGTTGTGGTGCATCGACGTCCTGCCCGGCCACCTGCAGCGGCTCGGGCGGTACCGGCAGAAGCACCTGCACGCGCGGCCTGCGCTGGCGCCAGGCCAGTTCGGCCAACCCGATGCCCCAGGCCAGCAACACCGCCGGCGTCAGCAGCCTGGGCGGCAGATCCGATGCGCGCAGCAGCCAGGGTGCGGCCAGCAGCACCGCCAGCTGGGCGGCGGCCTGCAGCCGCGAGGGGCGCCACTCAAGGCTTGAGGGCGAGGATCTTCTGCATGAGGGGGATCGCGTGCGCATGCGGGCAGGCCTCATAGCCCATGAACCAGCGCCACAACTTATCGTCCTCGCAGTCGAGCAGGAACAGGAAAACCTCGCGCTCCTCGGTCGGCGCAGTGCTCCATTCGTGGTCGAGATAACGGCCGAACAGCTGGTCCAGCTCACGCATGCCGCGGCGGCAGCGCCAGCGCAGCTTCTTCAGCAGAACGTCTTCTTCCATCGTGTTTCTCCAGATACAGCAAAGCCACGCAAGGCGTGGCTCTACTGGGGTGGCACAGCCACGCATGGCGTGGCTCTACCGGGTACGGCCAGAGCCGATCAGGCGCGGCGTTCCATCATCAGCTTCTTGATCTCGGCGATCGCCAGCGCCGGGTTCAGGCCCTTCGGGCAGGTCCGGGCGCAGTTCATGATGGTGTGGCAGCGGTACAGCTTGAACGGATCTTCCAGATCGTCCAGGCGCGCACCGGTGTCCTCATCACGCGAGTCGATGATCCAGCGGTAGGCCTGCAGCAGGATCGCCGGGCCCAGGTAACGCTCGCCGTTCCACCAGTAGCTCGGGCAGCTGGTCGAGCAGCAGGCGCACAGGATGCACTCGTACAGACCGTCCAGCTTCTTGCGGTCTTCCGGCGACTGCAGGCGCTCACGGTCCGGCGGTGCCGGGGTCTGGGTGCGGATCCACGGCTTGATCGAGGCGTACTGCGCATAGAAGTGGGTCAGGTCCGGAACCAGATCCTTCACCACGTTCATGTGCGGCAGCGGGTAGATCGGCACTTCCTTCTTGCCGCAGTCCGAGATGGCTCGGGTGCAGGCCAGGGTGTTGGTGCCGTCGATGTTCATCGCGCACGAACCACAGATGCCTTCGCGGCACGAGCGGCGGAAGGTCAGGGTCGGGTCGATCTCGTTCTTGATCTTGATCAGGGCGTCCAGGACCATCGGGCCACAGGCGTCCAGATCAACTTCATAGGTATCGGTGCGCGGGTTGCTGTCGTCGTCCGGACTCCAGCGGTAGATCTTGAAGGTGCGCACGTTCTTGCCGCCGTTCTTGACGGGGAAGTGCTTGCCCTTCGTGATCTTGGAATTCTTGGGGAGTGAAAACTCGGCCATGGCTGCTCTCGTTGGCTCAGGCGGCCCGCGCCCTTGGGCGCGGATTGCATGGTAGGCGGGGTCGGATCAGTACACGCGCGGCTTCGGCGGCACCACGGACACGTCGTCGGTCAACGTGTACATGTGCACCGGACGGTAGTCGAAGCTGCACTTGCCCTTCTCGTCGACGCTGACCAGGGTGTGCTTCTGCCAGTTGACGTCGTCGCGGTCCGGGAAATCCTCGTGCGCATGCGCGCCGCGGCTTTCCTTGCGCTGTTCGGCCGAGTTGATCGTCGCCACCGCGTTGAGCAGCAGGTTGTTCAGCTCGTAGGTCTCGATCAGGTCCGAGTTCCAGACCAGCGAACGGTCGGAGACCTTCACGTCCTGGAACGAGTCGAAGATCTTGTCCATCTTCTCGCAGCCTTCCTTCAGCGTCTGGCTGGTGCGGAAGACGGCGGCGTCGGCCTGCATGGTGCGCTGCATGCGATCACGGATGACCGAGGTCGGGGTATCGCCGTTGGCGTGGCGCAGCTTGTCCAGCAGGCCCAGCGCCTTGTCGCAGGCATCGGCCGGCAGCGGCTTGTGCGCCGCGCCCGGCTTGATGGTCTCGGCGCAGCGGTTGGCCACCGCACGACCGAACACCACCAGGTCCAGCAGCGAGTTCGAGCCCAGTCGGTTGGCGCCGTGCACGGACACGCAGGCCGCTTCACCGATGGCGTACAGGCCCGGCACCACGGCATTGTCGTTGTCGCCGACCTTCTGCACCACTTCGCCGTGGTAGTTGGTCGGGATGCCGCCCATGTTGTAGTGCACGGTCGGGATGACCGGGATCGGCTGCTTGTGCACGTCGACGCCAGCGAAGATGCGGGCGCTTTCGGCGATGCCCGGCAGCTTGTCGTCGATCACGCCCGGGCCGAGGTGGGTCAGGTCGAGCAGGATGTGGTCCTTGTGCTCGCCGACGCCGCGGCCTTCGCGGATCTCGATGGTCATCGAACGGCTGACCACGTCGCGAGAGGCCAGGTCCTTGTAGTGCGGCGCGTAGCGCTCCATGAAGCGCTCGCCGCTGCTGTTGCGCAGGATGCCACCTTCACCGCGGACACCCTCGGTGATCAGGCAGCCGGCGCCGTAGATGCCGGTCGGGTGGAACTGCACGAACTCCATGTCCTGCATGGCGATGCCGGCACGCATGGCCAGGCCGCCACCGTCGCCGGTGCAGGTGTGCGCCGAGGTGGCGCTGAAGTAGGCACGGCCGTAGCCGCCGGTGGCCAGTACCACGCCCTGGGCGCGGAACAGGTGCAGGGTGCCGTCGGACATGTCCAGGGCCAGCACGCCGCGGCAGGCGCCTTCGTCGTCGAAGATCAGGTCGAGCGCGAAGTACTCGATCATGAAGCGCGCATCGTGCTTCAGCGACTGCTGGTACAGGGTGTGCAGCATCGCGTGGCCGGTACGGTCGGCCGCCGCGCAGGTACGCTGCGCCGCCGGGCCTTCGCCGTACTTGGTGGTCATGCCACCGAACGGACGCTGGTAGATCTTGCCTTCGGCGGTGCGCGAGAACGGCACGCCGTAGTGTTCGAGCTCGATGATGGCCGGGATGGCCTCACGGCACATGTACTCGATGGCGTCCTGGTCGCCCAGCCAGTCCGACCCCTTGATGGTGTCGAAGAAGTGGTAGCGCCAGTCGTCTTCGCCCATGTTGGCGAGTGCGGCCGAGATACCGCCCTGGGCGGCAACGGTGTGCGAACGGGTCGGGAAGACCTTGGTCAGGCACACGGTCTGCAGGCCCTTGGCGGCCAGGCCGAACGTGGCGCGCAGGCCGGCGCCGCCGGCGCCGACCACGACCATGTCGTACTTGTGTTCGGTGATCTTGTAAGCGGACATCTAATCTGGATTCCTGTGTAGGTGCCTGGGCTCAGGCAACGCCGAGGGCGATGCGGCCCACCGCAAACACACTGACGATCATGCCGAGCACGGCGACGAACTTCACCGCGGTCTGCAGCACCAGGGCCAGCAGCGATTCGTGGATGTAGTCTTCCAGCACGACCTGCATGCCGAGCTGCGCGTGCCAGAACATGGCGATCAGCAGGCCGATCAGCGGCACTGCGTTCCACGGCTTGGCCACGGCGGCGGCGGCGGTCGCGTAGTCCGAGCCCAGCAGGCCCAGCACGAAGACCAGGAACCAGATACCCAGCACCACCAGCGCGGCGGCAGTCAGGCGCTGATGCACGAAGTGCTCGGTGCCGGTCTTCGCCGAGCCAAGGCCACGCACGTTCTTCAACGGGGTACGGAACTTGCTCACGCGGCACCTCCGAACATCACATAGGCCCACACCAGCAGGGTGATCACCAGGCTGCCGGTGACCGACAGCCAGCTGCTGCGGATGAAGGCGGGGATGCTGAAGCCGATGGCGAAGTCCTGCACCACATGGCGGATGCCATTGCACAGGTGATAGGCGAACGACCATGTCCACGCGAACAGGAACACGCGGCCATACCAGGCCCCGGCATGGCCGGTGAAGCAGTTCCAGGACTCGGGCCCCATCATCAGGGCCAGCAGGCCGGCAGCGATGATGAGGGCACCAACAGACAGAAAGACGCCAGTGGCTCGATGCAGGATCGAGGTGGCCATCTGAATCTGCCAGCGATACACCTGAAGGTGCGGGGAAAGTGGGCGTTGTCTGGTCGCCATTCGCTGGGCTCGTTGTCTCGGCTGGGCGGCACGCGGCCGCGTTGGCTCAATGCTGATCAGAAATCGATGCAGCGTCCGTTTTTCTCCCAATCGCCATACCGCACCGGATCAAGTCCGCCGCGGCCGCCGAATTCTTCTGCTTTTTCCTGTTCCACGGGCACGGGTGCCGCGGGGACCAGCGGGGCTTCAGATTCGTCGTCGGGAGTGGGGGTTGTTTGGCCTATCATGTTCGGTCTCGCAACGCACAAATTTTAGACCTCGTTCACGTGCCTGACAACCTGCCCCCTGCTTTCGTCGGATATCCGCGCCTGCCCGGCCACCAGCTGCTGAGCCTGCAGGGCCCGGATGCGGCTGTCTTTGCCCACGCCCAGTTCAGCAGCGATGTCTCCGCCCTGCCCCTGCTGCACTGGCAGTGGAGTGCCTGGTTGAGCGCCAAGGGCCGCACCCTGGCGGTGTTCCAGCTGCTGCGGTTGGCCGACGACCACCTGATGCTGGTGCTGGCGGATGGCGATGCCGATGCGATTGCGTCGCAACTGCAGCGCTTCGTGTTCCGCCGCAAGGTGAAGGTGCTGGTGCGCGATGATCTGGCGGCGGCCGGGGCATTCACTGCGCCCGAGGCCGCCAGCGGCGCCGCGATTGCGCAGGCCGCAGGTGATGGCTGGGAACTGGACCTGGGCAGCGATGCCCTGCCGCGCACCCTGCGCATCGGCGCCGCCGATGCCTTTGCGGCCGGCAGCGAAACCGATGAGGCCGCTTTCGCCCTGGCCTGGCGCCAGGCCGACCTGCGCTACGGGCTGCCGCGGCTGGAAGAAGGCCAGCGCGAGGTGTGGACCCCGCAGCAGCTGGGCCTGGACCGTCTGAACGGCTACAGCGTGAAGAAGGGCTGCTATCCCGGCCAGGAAATCGTCGCCCGCACCCACTTCCTCGGCAAGGCCAAGCGCGCGGTGCAGCTGCTGCATACCGCGGCACCGGCGCAGGCCGGCGATGGCGTGCAGCAGGACGGCGCGGCGCTGGGCACGATCGCCTGCGTGGCCGGCGACCTGGCACTGGCGGTGCTGCCACTGGAGGCCGGTGATGCTGACCTGCAGGTGGGTGATGCCATCGCGCAGCGCGTGCCGTTGCTGGATGGATTGGCACGCTGAAGCAGGTTGGTGGGGATCTGCACTGGTGGGTGCGGACCGTTGGTCCGCACGCCTGAAATGGTAGTGCCGGCCGCTGGCCGGCAACCAAGCACGGTTGAGGCTGCCGACCAGCGGCCGGCACTACCCGTTACAGGCGCTCGCCGGTTTCCGCGCTGAAGAAATGCAGGCCCTGCGGGTGGATCGCCACGCGGATCTGCTCGCCCACCGCCGGCAGCGCCTGCGGCGCCACGCGCATGGTCAGCGCGTGCTGGCCACTGCTCAGGTTGACGAAGATCTCGTTGCCGACCGGCTCGATGCCTTCGATGCGCGCGGTGAACGCATGCGCATCATCGGCGCTGGCCGGCTGCAGGTGCTCCGGACGCACACCCACCGCGATCGGCTTCTGCAGCCACGCCGGATCGATCATGGCCTGGCCCAGCGGTGCACGCCAGTCGCCGTCGACCACGGTCACGCCGCTGGCATCGCCCTGCAGCGTGCCGCGCAGCACGTTCATCGCCGGGCTGCCGAGGAAGCCGGCCACGAACAGATTGGCCGGACGATCGTACAGCGCCATCGGCGTATCGATCTGCTGGATGATGCCGTCCTTCAGCACCACGATGCGCTGGCCCAGGGTCATCGCCTCGACCTGATCGTGCGTCACGTAGATCATGGTGGTGCCCAGCTTGCGGTGCAGCTGCGCGATTTCGGTACGCACGCTGTGGCGCAGCTTGGCATCCAGATTGGACAGCGGCTCGTCGAGCAGGAACACCGCCGGCTCGCGCACCAGCGCCCGGCCCAGCGCAACACGCTGGCGCTGGCCGCCGGACATCGCCTTGGGCAGCTTGTCCATCATCTCGGTGAGGCCCAGCGTCTGCGCCGCCTCGGCGATGCGCTTGTCGATGGTGGCCTTGTCATGGCCGCGCAGCTTCAGCCCAAAGGCCAGGTTCTCGGCCACCGTCATGTGCGGGTACAGCGCGTAGCTCTGGAACACCATCGCGATGTCGCGATCCTTCGGCGCCACATCGTTGACCACGCGATCACCGATGGTCAGCGTGCCGCCGCTGATCTCTTCCAGGCCAGCCACCATCCGCAGCAGGGTCGACTTGCCACAGCCGGAGGGACCGACCAGCACCATCAGCTCGCCATCGGCGACCTCGAAGGTGGCGTCCTTCACCGCGACCTGGCCGTTGTCATAGACCTTGCGCACACCCTGCAACTGCACTTTTGCCATATCACCTATCCGGTCCGCCCGAAGCCGGGCTGTCTTTTGGGACTGCCTCGGCCCTCCCGATGGCAGTGATGATTGCGCGCTTGCCGCATGACGGCGAGCACTGCAATCGAATACAGTTGCCCATTCTGCCATGTAAACGTTTTCACGTGGCACTATCCGATGATCGGTGCGCACCGATCTGCGTCGGCGGTTGAACGAAGGTTCCGCCGAGGTAGTGGTTTCGAATGGAACGGTCTTCCGGTACCCCGGAGAACGCCCCCAACGAACCTCGGACAGGCAGTTGCGCGGATGTCCCCCGAACCCAGCCATGAAGCGATTGACAACGATGTCACCCGGATCTGAAACTCGAGCGATGCACGACACCCTCTTCCTGTTCGGTGCCACAGGTGATCTGGCCCAGCGCTACCTGTTCCCTTCGCTGCTTCGCCTGCTTGGCGACGGCCTGCTGCCGGAGGACTTCCGCATCCGCGCACTGGCGTTGTCCGGGCATGACACCGAAGCCTTCCATGACATCCTGCGCCCGCGCCTGCAGCAGGCCATGCCGATGGCCTCGCAGGACGACATCAACGGCCTGCTGCGCCGCATCGACTACCGTTCGGTCGACCTGCGCGACGTCGACTCGGTCGCCGCCGCTGTCTCCGATCTGGTGCATCGCAAGTGCGTCAGCTACCTGGCCATTCCGCCGGGCCTGTACATCTCCACCTGCGAAGGCCTGGCCAAGGGTGGCGCCCTCGCCGCGCCGGCACGCTTGATGCTGGAGAAGCCGATCGGCAGCGACAGCGAGAGCGCCGAGGAAATCATCAGCACCATCGGCCAGTGGATCGACGAGGACCGTGTGTTCCGTCTCGACCACTACCTGGGCAAGGCGGCGGTGCAGAACCTGATCGCCCTGCGCTTCGGCAATACGCTGCTGGAAGCGGTATGGAACCGCAACTACATCGAATCGGTGCACATCCTGGTGGCCGAGAGCGAAGGCGTGGATGGCCGCGACGCCTACTACGCCCGCTCCGGCGCGCTGCGCGACATGGTGCAGAGCCACATCCTGCAGCTGCTGTGCATGGTGGCGATGGAGCCGCCGGCCTCGCTGGAAGCCGATCGCATCCGCGACGAGAAGGTCAAGGTGCTGCGCGCGCTGCGTCCGCTTGATGCCAGGCACGCCGCGCGTGACAGCATCCGCGGCCGCTACACCGCCGGTACCATCAACGGCCAGCCGGCGCAGGCCTACCAGCCGCCGGAAGGCAGCGACGTGGAAACCTTCGCCGGCGTCACCGCGCACATCGACAACTGGCGCTGGAGCGGCGTGCCGTTCCACCTGGTCACCGGCAAGCGCCTGCCCGAGCGCACCACCCGCGTGGTGGTCACGCTGAAGCCGGTCACCCACTGGCTGTTCGAGCGCCCGCAGCGCGCCCAGGCCGCACCGAACCGCCTGGTGTTCCAGCTGCAGCCGCAGGAGAACATCGAACTGGGACTGATGAGCAGCCTGGCCGGCCCGGAATGGGGCGCGCTGGAACTGCATCCGCTGGAACTGGAACTGTCGGTGCCGACCGGCCTGCATCGCCGCATCGCGTACGAACGCCTGTTCCTGGATGCGTTCAACGGCAACCACACCTTGTTCGTGCGTGACGACGAAGTGCGCGCCGCCTGGGCGTGGATCGACAGCGTGGCCGACGCCTGGAAGGAGGCCAAGCTGCCGCTGGAACCCTATCCCGCCGGCCAATGGGGCCCGAGCAACGCAACGGAGTTCCTGCCGCAGGGCGTGGACGCACCGGACAGCGAGGCGTCGGCATGAGTGCCAACTCGCAGCCGGTGCTGGTCGCCGACATCGGTGGCACCAACGCCCGCTTCGCCCTGGCCGACACCTCGCTGGACGCGCCATTGCTGAAGGAGAGCATCCGCGAGTACGCAGTGGCGGAGTTCCCGTCGCTTGGCGATGCCGCCCGCTATCACCTTGAGCAGATCGGCGCTGCCGCCAGCCGCGGCGTGTTCGCGGTGGCCGGTCGCGTAGACGGTGACGAGGCACGCATCACCAATCATCCGTGGGTGATCTCGCGCAGCCGCACCGCGGCGATGCTCGGTTTCGACGAGCTGCACCTGATCAACGACTTCGCCGCACAGGCAATGGCGATCTCGCTGCTGCAACCCGAGGACGTGGTCCAGGTCGGTGGCGCCGCCTGGGTCCCGGGCAAGCCGGGCCAGCCACGCAACTATGCGGTGATCGGGCCCGGTACCGGGCTCGGCGTCGGGGGCCTGATCCTGCGCCACGGCCGCTGCTACCCGCTGGAAACCGAAGGCGGCCATGTCAGCTTCCCGCCGGGAACGCCGGAGGAGATCCGCATCCTGGAGATCCTGTCCGAGCAATTCGGCCGCGTCTCCAATGAGCGCCTGATCTGTGGCCCCGGCCTGGTCAACATCCATCGCGCGGTGTGCGAGATGGCCGGTATCGACCCGGGCCAGCTGCAGCCGGTGGACGTGACCGCCCGCGCCCTGCATGGCGATCCGCAGGCAATGCGCACCGTCGATGTGTTCTGCGCCGTGTTCGGCGCCATTGCCGGCGACCTGGTACTGACCCAAGGCGCCTGGGACGGCGTGTTCCTCACCGGTGGACTGACCCCGAAGATGCTCGATTCGCTGCAGCACTCCGGGTTCCGCCAGCGCTTCGAACACAAGGGGCGGTTCTCTTCGATCATGGCGCGGGTGCCGTCGCTGGCCGTGATGCATCCCCATGCCGGACTGCTGGGCGCCGCCGCCTATGCCGCCGATGCCGAACGTGACGCACCTGGAGTTGCCGCATGAGCCCCACCTTCCACGACGACCGCGTCGAGTTCATCCACCATGGCGATGCCGACGGCTGGATCGAAGCGGTAGCCGCCGAGATGGCGCAGACCCTCAACCACGACATCAATGAAGTGGGCCGCGCCCGCATCCTGTTGTCCGGCGGCACCACGCCGGCACCGGTCTACCAGGCGCTGGCCGAACTGGACGTGCACTGGGACCGGGTTGAAGTGAGCCTGGCCGACGAGCGCTGGCTGTCGCCGCAGGATCGCGACAGCAACGCATGGCTGGTGCGCGAGCACCTGCTCAAGCGTGCCGAGGGTGCGCATTTCGATCCGCTGGTGCGCATTGGCAAACCCCTGCCGGAATGTGTGTACACCGCCAACCTGCAGGCCCAGCACAGCCAGCCGCCGAGCCTGGTGGCACTGGGCATGGGCAACGACGGCCACACCGCCTCGCTGTTCCCCGGCTCGAAGGACCTGGCCCGCGCACTGGAAAGCACCCTGCCCTACGCGGCGCTGGATGCCACCGGCTGCCCGGGCGCGAACCAGTGGCCGCTGCGCATCACGCTGACCCCGCATGGGCTGCGCCAATGCCGCCAGCGCCTGCTGCTGCTGCGCGGCAAGCAGAAGCTGCAGGTGCTGCGCCAGGCGTTGGACAGCAACGACGCCCAGCAGTACCCGATCCTCAACGCGATCAACCTGGAAGGCGCGCGCCTGCGCGTCCACTGGGCTGATTGATGTCGGCGGCGGCGCCCTGCCGCCGCTTGCCTCTCGCCACCTTGAACGCCGGTAGCCAATGAGCCTCCATCCGCAACTGCAAGCCATCACTGAGCGCGTCATCCGCCGCAGCGCCGCCTCGCGTGCCGCCTACCTGGCCGCGATCGACGCCTCCCTGCGCGAAGGCCCGTTCCGCAGCCGCCTGAGCTGCGGCAACCTCGCCCACGGATTCGCCGCCTGTGGCGGCACCGACAAGAGCCGCCTGCGCGGCGGCGTAACGCCGAACCTGGGCATCATCACCGCCTACAACGACATGCTCTCGGCGCACCAGCCGTTCGAGACCTATCCCGAGCAGATCCGCGAGATCGCCCGCGAGCTCGGTGCTACGGCACAGGTGGCCGGCGGTGTGCCGGCGATGTGCGACGGCGTCACCCAGGGCCGCGGTGGCATGGAACTGTCGCTGTTCTCGCGCGATGTGATCGCGCAGGCGACCGCGATCGGGCTCAGCCACGACATGTTCGACAGCACCGTCTACCTCGGCGTGTGCGACAAGATCGTGCCCGGCCTGCTGATCGGTGCGCTGGCCTTCGGCCACCTGCCGGCGGTGTTCGTGCCGGCCGGCCCGATGACCCCGGGCATCCCCAACAAGCAGAAGGCGGAAGTGCGCGAGCGCTATGCCGCCGGCGAAGCCACCCGCGAAGAGCTGCTGGAAGCCGAGTCCGCCTCGTACCACGGCGCCGGCACCTGCACCTTCTACGGCACCGCCAATTCCAACCAGGTGCTGCTGGAAGCGATGGGCGTGCAGCTGCCGGGCGCGTCGTTCGTCAATCCGGGCACGCCGCTGCGCGACGCGCTGACCCGCGAAGCGACCGAACGTGCACTGGACATCACCGCACTGGGCGACGACTTCCGCCCGCTGGGCCGGATCATCGACGAGCGCGCGATCATCAACGCCGTCATCGCGCTGATGGCCACCGGCGGTTCGACCAACCACACCATCCACTGGATCGCAGTGGCGCGTGCCGCCGGTATCGTGCTGACCTGGGACGACTTCGACGAACTGTCGCAGCTGATTCCGCTGCTGGCCCGCGTCTATCCGAACGGCGAGGCCGACGTGAACCGCTTCTCGGCCGCTGGCGGCCCGGCGTTCGTGTTCGGCGAGCTGATCAAGGCGGGCCTGATGCACGGCGATCTGGTCAGCGTGGCGCGCGGCGGCATGGCCGACTACGCACGCGAACCGCAGCTGCGCGATGGCCAGCTGGTCTACCTGCCGGGCCTGGAACGCAGCGCCGATGACGAAGTGGTGCGTGGCGTCGACAATCCGTTCGAGCACCAGGGCGGCCTGCGCCTGCTGCGCGGCAACCTCGGCAAGTCGCTGATCAAGCTGTCGGCGGTAAAGCCGCAGTACCGCACGATCGAAGCGCCGGCCGTGGTGGTCGATGCACCGCAGGTGCTGAACAAGCTGCACGCCGGTGGCCTGCTGCCGCAGGACTTCGTGGCGGTGGTGCGTTACCAGGGCCCGCGTGCCAACGGCATGCCCGAACTGCATTCGCTCGCGCCGCTGCTGGGCCTGCTGCAGAACCAGGGCCGGCGCGTGGCGCTGGTCACCGACGGTCGCCTGTCCGGCGCCTCGGGCAAGATTCCGGCGGCGATCCACGTGACGCCGGAAGCGGCACGCGGCGGTCCGCTGGCCAAGGTCCGCGAGGGCGACATGATCCGCCTGGATGGCGAGGCTGGCACGCTGGAAGTGCTGGTGGACGCGGCCGAATGGGCGGCACGTCCGCTGGCGCCGAACACAGCACCGGCTGCGCATGACCTGGGCCGCAACCTGTTCGCGATCAACCGTCGCGTGGTGGGTCCGGCTGATCAGGGCGCGATTTCGATTTCGTGCGGGCCGGCGGCGGCTGATGGCGGGCCGTGGGAGTACGACGCGGAGTATGAGCTGGGGCACGATGCCGCAGCGGCGGCGGCGCCGCATGAGGCAAAAGACGCCTGAAGCGAAAAGCCGCGGCAGGCTTCCCGGCCTGGGCAGTAGAGCGCCCTGGCCGGGACACGCCGTAAACCCTTCCATGGGGGCTCGGTCGCGGCATCCATGCCGCTCACGGTCCCGGCCAGGGCGCTCTACTGCCCTTGGACAATTCCCGGCGCGTCATTTGCGCTGCGGCCACTGAATCAAGAAGAGCAAAAGGCAAGGGCAAAAGCATGGGTATCGAACAACATCAGGTGAAGGCGGCGGAGCTGTTGCGTGCGGCGGGCATCCTGCCGGTGGTGACGATTCATACGCTGGACCAGGCGCGGGCGGTCAGTGCGGCGCTGCTGGAAGGTGGCTTGCCGGCGATCGAGCTGACGCTGCGTACGCCAGTGGCGATGGAAGCATTGGCGATGCTCAAGCGCGAGCTGCCGGACGTAGTGGTGGGTGCCGGTACGGTGCTGACCGTGGAGCAGATGCAGCAGTCGATCGATGCGGGTGCGGACTTCCTGGTGACCCCGGGTACGCCGCCGGCACTGGCTGATGCACTGGCCGCCGCACCGCTGCCGGTGGTGCCGGGTGCGGCCACCCCGACCGAGCTGCTGTCGCTCTACGCCCGCGGCTTCCGCGTGTGCAAGCTGTTCCCGGCCACGGCTGTGGGTGGCCTGGCAATGATCAAGGGACTGGCCGGCCCGGTGGCGGACCTGAAGCTGTGCCCGACCGGCGGCATCACCGAGAACACCGCCGCCGAATACCTCGAGCAGAAGAACGTGGTCTGCATCGGTGGTTCGTGGATGGTGCCGGGCAACTGGATCGCCAACGGCGAATGGGACAAGGTGCGCGCCAGCGCCGCAGACGCCGCCAAGATCATCCAGCGCGTACGCGGCCACTGAGCCCGACAAAGGTGCAGAGCCGAGCCCACGCTCGGCTCCGGCATCATCAGGGGTCAGAGCCCTTTCCCACCGGGAAAGGGATCCGACCCCGGGCGACGAGTGCGGAAAGCGCGCGACCCGCTCCTGCTCTTCCTTCTTCATTCCGCAGTGGCGGCGCACGGAAACCGTCCGTGGCCCGGCGGAGGGATTGCGCAGGGGCGTAAGCGCCATGGATGGCGCGCCCGAGCCTCCAGGGATGGATTCACGGCGTCCCCTGCGCAATCCCTCCGCAGGGCCAACCCCACGAATCCCGCCGCACACCGCGAGGGGCTCAGCCGTTGGCCGAACCCCTTACAGCGGCCGTGCCGGATCCACCAACCCGTACTGGCTGGCCATCCGCGCCAGCGCGATGTTGTCGTGGATCCCCATTTTCTCGAACAACCGCGCCTTGTGCGTGTTCACCGTCTTCGCACTCAGGCTCAGGCGCCGCGCGATGTCTTCCTGGCGCAGGCCCTGGGTCAGCAACAGGGCCACCTCAAGCTCGCGCGGCGACAGGTTGTCGAACGGCGAACCATTGCCTTCCACTGTCGACAGCGCCAGATTCTGCGCGATGCTGGTGCCCAGGTAGCGACGACCGGCCGCCACATCACGCACCGCACGCAGCAGTTCCTGCGCATCGCAGCCCTTGCCGATGTAACCGGCCGCACCGGCTTCGAGCAGGCGCTTGGGCAGCGGGCCGTCTTCCAGTACCGACACGATCACCACGCGGGTATTGCGGTGGCTGCGGACGATGCGCTCGGTCACTTCCATGCCGCTCACGCCCGGCAGGTGCAGGTCGCACAGCACCACATCCGGCAGCAGCTGGCGGACTTCACGCAGCGCGTCTTCGCCGGTCTCGGCTTCGCCCACCACCTCGATGTCGGTTTCCCCCGACAGAATCATCTTCATACCGGTGCGGACCAGCGCGTGGTCATCCACCAGGTAGACTCGAATCGTCATTCATGTACCTCTTCGAATGCGGCCATTGCAGGTCAAGCTAGGCAGGGTGCCGATACCCTGCAAGCGCGTCCGGAATGCGGCATCGGCGATCTGCCTTGCGCATCACAGTACCGCGCGTTGTGCTTGCCCCCTGTCTTGCAGAACCTGCTGCAACGAAACAACTGATCTATCACGTAGACGTCCCTCAAGGGCCATCCACGTCAAACCCCCTGTGTTGGTGCTTCGCTGGCCTTCGCTGGCGGCGGGCCGTGACGTCGCCAAGGGTGCCGGCGACTGAACATGACCAGATAGCACCCTACCACCCAAACCAGCGCGGCACACCATCCGGCCAGGATGTCGGAGGGGTAATGCACCCCCAGATAGACCCGCGACACGCTTACCAGCAGGCTGAACGCGGGTGCCAGCATCAGTACCGGCCAGCGCCAACGGGTGTTCCAGGCGAGCAGTACCAAGGTCACGGCAAGGGTCATCGAACCCATCGCATGCCCGCTCGGGAAGCTGAACGTCGATTCCGGCGCGATCGATTCCCACAGGCTGGGGCGCTGCCGCTGGAAGAACTGCTTGCTGCCCATGTTCAGCAGCGCCGACCCTACGAAGCTGACCGCGACGAAGGTCGCCTCGCGCCAGCGCCGGTAGCCCAGCAGCACGCCGATGATCAGCACGTCGGCCGGGATCAGGAACCACTCGTAGCCCAGTTTCGAGATGAGCACGAAGAAGCGGTCCAGCCACGGCGAATGCAGGCCATGCATCTGCCACAGCAGGGGCGCGTCGAAATGGAACGATTCAAACTCGTGCACTTCGTCCGCCAGGGCAACAAAGCCTGCCAACGGCAGCAGCACGCCACCGAACAACAGGACCAGGCGCCAGGCGTTGCGCGCCATCCAGTGGCGGAAGCCGGAGGCGGACTCCGGTGCGGCGAGGATCGCAGGCTTATCCGGCGCTTCGGACATACGTGTGTTCGACGTAATCGTCGATCAGGGCGACGAACTCCTGGGCGATGTTGTCGCCACGCAGGGTCACCTTCTTCTCACCATCGACGAACACCGGCGCCGCAGGCGTCTCACCCGTGCCCGGCAGCGAGATGCCGATGTTGGCGTGACGCGATTCGCCCGGCCCGTTGACGATGCAGCCCATCACCGCCAGGGTCATGTTCTCCGCCCCCGGGTGGTGGATCTTCCACAGCGGCATCTTCTCGCGCACGTGGTTCTGCACCACCTTGGCCAGCTCCTGGAAGAACTCGGAGGTGGTACGGCCGCAGCCCGGGCAGGCCGTGACCAGCGGCGTGAAGGCACGCTGGCCGGTGGTCTGCAGCAGTTCCTGGGCGACGATCACTTCCTGCGTGCGCGACTGGCCCGGCTCCGGGGTCAGCGAGATGCGGATGGTGTCACCGATGCCTTCCTGCAGCAGCACGCCCAGCGCCGCGGACGATGCCACGATGCCCTTGCTGCCGATACCGGCCTCGGTCAGGCCCAGGTGCAGGGCGAAGTCGGAGCGCTGCGCCAGGTCGCGGTACACCGCGATCAGCTCCTGCACGCCACTGACCTTGGCCGACAGCACGATGCGATCGCGCGGCAGACCCAGCTCCACCGCCTGCTCGGCCGAATCCAGCGCCGAGCGGATCAGCGCCTCGCGCAGCACGCGGCCGGCATCCCAGGGCTGTTCGCGCAGGTTGTTCTCGTCCATCAGCTTCGCCGCCAGGGCCTGGTCCAGCGAGCCCCAGTTGGCGCCGATGCGCACCGGCTTGTTGTAACGGATGGCGAATTCGATCAGCTGGGCGAACTGCAGATCCTTCTTCTTGCCGAAGCCGACGTTGCCCGGGTTGATGCGGTACTTGGCCAGTGCTTCGGCACATGCCGGTTCGGCGGTCAGCAGCTGGTGGCCGTTGTAGTGGAAATCGCCGATCAGCGGTACGTCGATGCCCATCATCGCCAGCTTGTCGACAATGCGCGGGATCGCCGCAGCGGCTTCCACGGTATTGACGGTCAGCCGCACCATCTCCGAACCGGCACGCCACAACTCGGCCACCTGCTTCACGCTGGAGGCGACGTCGGAGGTGTCAGTGTTGGTCATCGACTGCACCACCACCGGCTTGCCTCCGCCCACGGTGACTCCGCCGATCTGGACGGCATGGGTCTGGCGGCGCGGCCAGGCAGTGGCATCGGAGGGCGGAGTCGGGCGGGTGACGGCGTCGTGCATGGGCGCATTCTACCGCCCGGCCCTGCATTCGGGGTGACTCGCATTCAGCCGGCGGCACGGCTGCGGCCGATTGTCGCAGGCACGGTCACGCACGAACGCATACGATGAGCGTGAATGACCGGTCCCGACGCCCCGTTTCTCCGAACCCTGTGCAGCCTGCGCTGGCTTGCAGTAGGCGGCCAGGCCGCCACCATCCTGGTCGCCACCTGGGTGCTGGGGCTGCCGTTGCCGCAGCTGCCGCTGTGGGCCGGCGTGGCGGTGCTGGCCCTGTTCAACATCTATACCCAGCTGCGCCCGGAAGCGGCCGACACCGCACCGCTGACTGCATTCGGCCACATCCTGGTGGACGTGATCATCCTGACCTGGATGGTCGGCTGGAGCGGTGGCATGGCCAATCCGTTCAGCTCGCTGTTCCTGATCCTGATCGCACTGGCCGCGTTCGCCCTGCCCCTGCGCTGGGCGCTGGCGGTGGCGCTGGCCTGCCTGCTCGGCTACGCCGCCAGCGGCATCTTCGGCCAGTCGCTGCCGGATGGCTATTTCCGCGCGCAGGACCTCAACCGCTGGGGCGTGGTCGCCAATTTCCTGATTTCCGCGGCGGTCGTACTGGCCTTCTCCACCCGCCTGGCGCTGGCGCTGCGCCAGCGCGAACTGGAACTCTCGGCCCTGCGCGAACGCTTCGCCCGCAACGAGGGCATCGTCGCTCTGGCTACCCATGCCGCCTCGGTGGCGCATGAACTGAACACGCCGCTGGCAACCATGACCCTGCTCGCCGACGACGTGGCCGAACGCAGTGAAGAGCCGGAAGTGCGCGAGGACATGGAAACCCTGCGCGAGCTGCTGGTGCAGTGCCGTGAGCGCGTGCTGGCGCTGGCCGCACCGGCCTCGGCCGATGCGCCCGGACGCAGCCATTCCAGCGCGCAGCAGGTGCTGGAGCAATGGCGCCTGGTGCGACCGACCATCGACCTGCACCGCAACGACGATGCGCCGCTGCGGCTGCCGCTCGACCCGGGCGTGGGCCACCTGCTGATGGTCCTGCTCAACAATGCCGCCGATGCCGGCGAACAGGCCGGCCGGCCGCGCGTGGACCTGGACCTGCGCATCGAAGGCGACGATCTGATCGGCGAAGTACGCGACTACGGCCACGGCTTCAACGCGCGCGCCGCGGTGCTGCCGGGCAAGCTGTTCGGCAGCAGCAAGAGTGAAGGCATGGGGGTCGGCCTGGCCCTGTCCCATGCCACGATCGAACGCCTCGACGGCGAGATGTGGATGCGCCCGGCCCAGGGGGCCGGCAGCCGCGTCGGCTTCCGCCTGCCGCTGGCCCCACGCGAGGAAACCCCATGAGCGCCTCAACCCTCGGCCTGCTGGTCGACGACGACGAACTGTACCTGCGCACCCTGCAGCGCAGCCTGGCCCGCAAGGGACTTGAAACGCAGACCGCGCAGGATGCCGCCAGCGCGCTGGCACTGGCGCGCCAGCACCCACCCGCGTTCGCCCTGATCGACCTGAAGCTGGGCAGCGATTCCGGCCTGGCGCTGATCCAGCCGCTGCGTGCGCTGCGCGCGGACATGCGCATCCTGCTGGTGACCGGCTACGCCAGCATCGCCACCGCGGTGGAAGCGATCAAGCTCGGTGCGGACGATTACCTGCCCAAGCCAGCCACGGTACCGATGATCCTTCGCGCTTTGGGCGAGGAGGATGACGGCCCGGCCGACGATGGCGAAATGGAAGTGCCCGACGCGATGACACCGATCAGCCGCCTGCAGTGGGAACACATCCAGCAGGCGATGCACGAGACCGGCGGCAACGTGTCGGCAGCCGCGCGCCTGCTCGGCATGCACCGGCGCTCGCTGCAGCGCAAGCTGGCCAAGCGGCCCAGCCCGGAACGCGACCCGAGCCGCTGAGGCACCACGCCCTTCATGGTAGTGCCGGCCGCAGGCCGGCAACCCGTCCGCTCTGGTAGTGCCGGCCGCTGGCCGGCAACCAGGTGATGCTTCAATCGTTCATGAGGTCGCCGGCCAGCGGCCGGCACTACCAGAGCCTCAGCGCTTCAGCTGCGCAAGGATCTCGCGGGTCATCGGGTCGGCAACGGCCACATCCTCGCCCTGCAGCGCCGGCAGCAGGCCGCTGGCCAGCTGCTTGCCCAGTTCGACACCGAACTGGTCGAAGGCGTTGATGTTCCAGATCACCGACTGCACGTACACGGCGTGTTCGTACATGGCGATCAGCGCACCCAGCGCCTGCGGGGTCAGCGCGTCGAGCAGGATCAGCGTGCTCGGGCGGCCGCCCGGGTAATCACGGTGCGGGTCGTCGCTGCCCTGGCCATTGGCCAGTGCTTCGGTCTGCGCCAGCAGATTGGCCAGCAGGGCCTGATGATTGATCGTGTAGGGATCGTCGTTGTGCACGCAGCCGATGAAGTCGGCCGGAACGATGCTGGTGCCCTGGTGCAGTGCCTGGAAGAAGCTGTGCTGCACATCGGTGCCCGCCCCGCCCCACCACACCGGCACGGTATCGGTGGTGACCGGCTGGCCATCACGCTGCACACGCTTGCCCAGGCTTTCCATCACCAGCTGCTGCAGGTAGGCCGGCAACAGCGCCAGGCGCTGGTCGTAGGTCATCACCGCATGCGTGGCATGGCCCAGCAGGTTGCGGTTCCAGATGTCGGTCAGGCCGTGCAGCACCGGCAGGTTGCGCTCCAGCGGTGCATCCAGCGCATGCGCATCCATCTGCGCAGCACCTTCCAGCAGCTGTTCAAAGCGATCGAAGCCGATCGCCAGCGCGATCGGGAAACCGACCGCAGACCACAGCGAATAGCGGCCGCCGACCCAATCCCACATCGGCAGCACACGATCGGCGGCGATGGCAAAGGCCTTGGCGGCACGTTCCGGATTGGCACTGACCGCGTACAGGCGATCGCTGCCCCCCAGCCAGTCGTGCAGGATCTGGCCGTTGAGCAGGGTTTCCTGGGTGCCGAAGGTCTTGGAGATCAGGATGCCGGCGGTCTTGGCCGGATCCAGCGTGGCCAGCGTACGCTGCATGGCCGCGCCGTCCACGTTCGATACGAAATGCACGCGCAGGCGCGCACCGCTGACCGGACGCAGCGCGTCGGCGACCAGGCGCGGGCCAAGGTCGGAACCACCGATGCCGACACTGACTACATCGGTTACGCCACTGTCTTCCAGCGCGCGCACCAGCACGCCCATGCGCTGGCGGATCTCGCGCGCGGTGGCATAGGCCTCGGCCGCCACCGGCGCATCGACCACGTCGCCGCGCAGTGCGGTGTGCAGCGCGGCGCGACCTTCGGTCAGGTTGACCTGCTCACCACGGAACAGGCGGGTGATGGCACCACCGACATCACGGTCGGCAGCCAGCGCCAGCAATGCCTGCAACGCCGCGGCATCGTATTTCTGCCGGGCGAAGTTGACGTACAACGGACCGACCCGCAGCGCCAGGTCCTGCACGCGGCCGGGTTCGGCGGCGAGCAGGCCGGGGATGCTTGCGCCCTTCAGGCGCTGGGCGTGGGAATGCAGCGAGTCGAATCCGTTGTTCGTTGTCATGCGGCCTGGGTCGGGATCGTGTCGTTGGTGTGGGTGATCTGGTTCTTGCCATCAACGTACACCAGCTTCGGCTTGAAGCTGTCGGCTTCCTGCTCGGTCATGCTGGCGAACGCGGCAATGATGATGATGTCACCGACCTGCACGTGGCGCGCGGCGCCACCGTTGAGCGAGACAACGCCGCTGCCGGCTTCGGCGCGGATGGCATAGGTCGAGAAGCGCGCACCGTTGGTCACGTCCCAGATGTGCACCTGCTCGAACTCGCGGATGCCGGTGGCAGCCAGCAGGTTGTCATCGATGGCGATCGAGCCTTCGTAGTTCAGCTCGGAATGGGTGACGGTGGCGCGGTGGATCTTGGTCTTGAGCAGGGACAGGTGCATGGGGGCGCTGCAACGGCAAAGGAAAGAGCGGATTCTAGCACCCGCTTGGCCGTCGTCAGGGGCCTGCGGCAGGACGCTGAAGGCCGTTCAGGCGCCCTCGCCCGGCGGCGGCGCCGTGGCATGGACGGCACCGCCCTGCAGTGACAGCCTGAACACCGTATGGAAGGCCAGCCCGGAGGCCAGGCCCAGGCCACCTGCAGCCAACACCGTCAGCCCATAGCTGATCACATCGAATGTATCGACATAGCGCAGGCGCTGCAGCAGCGGCCCATGGATCGCGCCCGGCCATTCATGGATGGCCATGGCCAGCGCGCCCAGAGCAGCCCCTGCAAGCACGAAGCGGGGCCGGCGCAGGAGCCGCCGAGATCGCGGGAGCAGCGCCATCGGCAGGAACACCGCGATGGCGCTGCAGACGCCCAGCCCGAACATCAGTCCACCGCCGGTGAGCGCGGGCATCGGCGTGCGCCTGAATTCAAATGCGAACAACAGGCCGCCAAACAGTTGGGCCGGCAGCATGCCGGCAGCCAGCACGGCCAGGATCAACACCTGCGCAAGCCGACCAGCGTCAGTGGAGGGTGTCTTCATTGCCGTTCTCCCGTCCATGGGAAGGTGCGAGGCGCCCATTGTGGGCGCCCCCGGGCCGCATGCGGCTCAGAACTCCAGGTTGTCGATCAGGCGGGTGGAGCCCAGGCGCGCGGCGATCAGCGCTACGCGGCCACCGCCATCGAACGTCGGCTCGGCCAGCTCCGGGGTGCGCAGCACCGCATAGTCAACCTGGAAACCGGCCGCCTGCAATGCCGCCGTGGCGTCGGCCTCGATGCGATCACGCGCCTGCCCGGCCACGTAGCCTTCGCGCATGCCCAGCAGGGTGCGGTGGATGGTGGTCGCGACCGGGCGCTGTTCGGCGCTCAGGTACTGGTTGCGCGAACTCTTGGCCAGGCCATCCTCGTCGCGCACGATGTCCGCGCCGACGATCTGGATCGGGAACGACAGCTCAGCCACCATCTGCCGGATCACCGCCAGCTGCTGGTAGTCCTTGCGGCCGAACACGGCCACGTCCGGCTGCACCTGCAGGAACAGGCGCGCCACCACCGTGCAGACGCCATCGAAGTGGCCCGGGCGGCTGGCACCTTCCAGCACCTCGCTCACGCCGGGCGCGTGCATCTGCGTGGTCTTGTCCACGCCCAGCGGGTACATGGCCTCGACGCTGGGCAGCCACACCGCATCGCAGCCGACCTGCTCAAGCCCGGCCACATCGGCCTCGGGCGTGCGCGGGTAACGGCTGAAGTCCTCGTTCGGCCCGAACTGGGTCGGATTGACGAAGATGCTTGCCACCACCCTGTCGGCGTACTGGCGGGCCAGGGTCACCAGCGAATGATGGCCACCGTGAAGGTTGCCCATGGTCGGCACCAGCGCCACGCGCAGGCCCTCGCGCTTCCACTGGGCGATCTGCCCGCGCAATGCGCCGAGCTCGTTGAAGGTCTGGATCATGAGGCGTAAGCGTGCTGTTCGTCGGGGAAGCTGCCGTCGCGCACGGCGTCGGCGTAGGCGCGGGTGGCACCGGCCACCGAACCGCCTTCGGCAAGGAAGTCCTTGACGAACTTGGGACGGCGATGGCCGCTGTCCAGGCCGAGGAAGTCGTGCAGCACCAGCACCTGGCCGTCGCACTGCGGGCCGGCACCGATGCCGATGGTCGGCACATCCACCGCGGCGGTCACTTCCGCGGCGACCGGGGTCGGCACGCATTCGAGCACCATGATGCTGGCACCGGCCGCGGCCACGGCCTTGGCATCGTCGACCAGCTGGCGGGCGGCATCGCCGCGGCCCTGGATCTTGAAGCCGCCCAGGCGCAGCACCGATTGCGGGGTCAGGCCCAGATGCGCACAGACCGGAATCTCACGCTCAACCAGGTAGCGGATGATGTCGACCTTGAAGCCGGCACCTTCGATCTTGACCATCTCGGCACCGGCCTGCAGCAGCTGCAGCGAAGCATCCAGCGCGCGCTCCGGAGTGGCATCGGCGCCGAACGGCAGATCGGCCACCAGCAGCGCGCGCTGCAGCACACGGGCCACGGCGCGGGTGTGGTAGACCATGTCGGCCACGGTCACCGGCAGGGTCGAATCATGGCCCTGCACGACCATGCCCAGCGAATCGCCAATCAGGATCAGGTCGACACCATTGGCATCGAAGGTGCGGGCAAAGCCAGCGTCGTAGGCGGTCAACATGACCAGCTTCTGGCCATTGCGCTTGGCCTCGGCCAGGGCGGGAACGGTCCAGGGCTTGCTGTCTGCGTGGGTGCTCATGTGCTGATAACCGGGGGAGATAACCCGGGCATTATCACCCTATCGGCGCGATCCCGCAGGCATCCACCCGCATCACTGCATCCCGCACGCGGCCATGCCCGGGGATGGCCAGATCTGGCGCGATTTCGGCCAGCGGCACCAGCACGAAGGCACGCTCGTGCATGTAGGGGTGCGGCACCTGCAGGCCGGGCTGGTCGAGCACCTGCGCGCCATACAGCAGCAGGTCCAGGTCCAGCGCGCGCGGCCCCCAGTGCACCGCCGGATCGCGCACGCGACCAAAGCGCTGCTCCAGCGCCAGCATCGCCTGCAGCAGTTCATCGGCTGCCAGTGACGTTTCGACCGCGGCCACCGCGTTGACGAACGGTGGCTGGTCTTCATTGCCCCAGGCCGGCGTTGCGTACAGGCGCGAGGCCTGCAGCACGCGGGTCCTGGGCAGGCCGTCCAGCGCAGTGATCGCCGCGCCGACAGTCGTGGCCGCATCGCCGAGGTTGGCGCCGAGGCCGATCCACGCTGGCATCATTGCTTATTCGCCAGCTGCACCGGCCGAGGCACCCGGGCGGCGACGACGACGGCGACGCTTGCGCGGTGCTCCGTTCTCGTCATCGCCCTCTTCGCTGTGCATCGCGTCCAGCGACGATTCCAGCTCGCGGCCGGACTGGGCCTGTGCCTCGCGCCAGAATTCAACATCGGCAGCGTGCTCGGCCGAGGCCACCTGGCGCAGGCTGAGGAAGTCGAACGCGGCGCGGAAGCGCGGATGGGTGAGCGTGCGGAACACACGCTTGCGCTGGCGCGAGCTGAAACGCGACTGCAGCAGCCAGATTTCCTGCATCGGCAGCGAGAAGCGGCGCGGCAGCGCGATGGTGCTCAACTGCTGCACGGTGACGCGGTCGGCGGCACGACGCTGCGCCTCTTCCGGCGCCACGCCCTGCTTGAGCAGGGTCGCCTGGGCGCGGCAGAACGCCGGCCACAGCAACAGCGCGAACAGGAACGCCGGCGAGACCGGCTCGTCGTTGGCCACGCGGGCATCGGTATTGGCCAGGCCCTCGACCAGCATGCGGCGCAGCGCGCCGGTGCGGTTGGACTTCAACGCCCTGGCGCTTTCCGGGAACAGCACGTCGAGCAGACCGTAGCGCTCCAGGCCTTCGAAGCTGGCCACGCCGTGCCCGGACAGGAACAGCTTCAGCACTTCCTCGAACAGGCGTGCCGGCGCGGCTTCGTTGAGCAGGCCAGCCAGCTGCGGGATCGGCGCGGCGGTGCCCTCTTCGATCTGGAAGCCGAGCTTGGCCGCCAGGCGCACGGCGCGCAGCATGCGCACCGGGTCTTCCTGGTAGCGCTGTACCGGGTCGCCGATGAGCTTCATCAGGCGCGCCTGCACGTCTTCGAAGCCACCGGTGTAATCACGCACCGAGAAGTCCTCGATGGCGTAGTACAGGGCGTTGCAGGTGAAGTCGCGGCGGACGGCGTCGTCTTCGATGGTGCCGTACACGTTGTCGCGCACAAGCATGCCGTTTTCCATCTCGCGGTCGCCACTGCCGTCATCGCTGTTGGCGCGGAAGGTGGCGACTTCGATGATCTCGCGGCCGAACACAACGTGGGCGAGGCGGAAACGGCGGCCGATCAGGCGGCAGTTGCGGAACAGCTGCTTGACCTGTTCGGGCGTGGCGTCGGTGGCCACGTCGAAATCCTTGGGTTGGCCATTGACCAGCAGGTCGCGCACCGCGCCGCCGACAAGGTAGGCGCCGAAGCCGGCATCGCGCAGGCGATAAAGCACGCGCAGGGCGTTCGGGCTGATGTCCTTGCGGGAGATCGTGTGCTGGTCGCGCGGGATGACGCGCAGGCTGAACGGTGATGTAGCAGAGGAAATGATGTTGGCGCTTCCGGTTGAAGTTTCGGGATTGCCCAATGGCATCGAGGTGCATATACTAGCGCTCCTGCCTCGGCAGCGACACAGTTACGCTCCCTTCGTCTAGTGGTTAGGACGTGGCCCTCTCAAGGCTAAAACAGGGGTTCGAGTCCCCTAGGGAGCGCCAGTCGCCGCAGCAGGAACCGAAAAAGCCCGCCTTATGCGGGCTTTTCTGTTTTCCGGGATTGCAGTGGTTGCGGTCGGGTTGGTCGCTTTGGCGCCCCCCCTGCAATCGGCTTGAGCCGGTGGGGTCACCCAGGGCAGGACACGCCGTAAACCCATCCATGGCGCCATCGAGCACCCATGGATGGGCTCTTGCGTGTCCTGGAGAGGGCGGCCTGCCCCCTCACACTCTGGACAAGCAGGCGCCAACGGAACACAACCGAAGCCAGTCGCCGTCAGCCTTCCATCTGCTCCAGCTCCTTGCCCTTGGTCTCGCGTACGTGGCGGACCACGAAGACGATCGAGAGGATCGCCGCGACCGCGTAGATGCCATAGGCGCCGGCCAGGCCGATGCCGGCCAGCAGCATCGGGAAGGTCACGGTGATCGCGAAGTTCGAGGTCCATTGCGCCGCACCCGCCACCGCCAGCGCCGGGCCGCGGATCTGGTTGGGGAACATCTCGCCCAGCATCACCCACATCACCGGGCCCCAGGACATGTTGAAGAACACCACGTAGACATTGGCCGCGACCAGCGCCAGCCGGCCCATGCCGTCGGACAGCTGCAGGCGACCGTCGGCCAGGCTTCCACTGGCGAACGCGACCACCATCAGCACCAGCGCCACCGACATGCCGACCGAGCCGATCCACAGCAGCGGCTTGCGCCCGATGCGGTCGATCAACAGCACCGTCAGCAGGCAGGCACCGATGCTCAGCCCACCGGACAGCACGTTGATCAACAGCGCGTCGCTTTCCGAAAAGCCGACCGCCTGCCACAGCACTGCGCCGTAGTAGAACACCACGTTGATGCCGACCAGCTGCTGGAACATGGCCAGGCCGATACCCACCCAGAGGATCGGGCGCAGCTTGCCGGTGGCCTTGTTGCGCAGGTCGCCGAAGCGCGGCTTGTGCTGGTCCTGGGCCAGGCTGGTTTCGATCTCGGCCTGCTTGGCCGCCGCCACGGTATCGCCGTACAGCCGCGCGAGCACCGCCCTCGCCTGCTGCTGGCGCCCCTTCAGGACCAGGAAGCGCGGGCTTTCCGGAATCACCAGCAACAACAGCAGGAACAGCCCCGACGGCAGCGCCTGCATCCAGAACATCCAGCGCCAGGCCTCATGACCCAGCCACAACGGCTCGGTCGACGCCCCGGCGGCGCGGGCCAGCAGGTAGTTGCTGAGGAACGCCGCGAACAGGCCGCAGATGATCGCCATCTGCTGCACTGTGGCCAGGCGCCCGCGATAGCGCGCCGAGGCCACCTCGGCGATGTAGGCCGGCGACATCACGCTGGCCGCCCCTACTGCAAAGCCGCCCAGCACGCGGGCCGCGATGAACAGCCACGAGGCGTGGGCTGCGCCGGCGCCCAGCGCCGAAACCAGGAACATCAGCGCCGACACGATCAGGACGCCGCGGCGTCCCAGGCGGTCGCCCAGCCAGCCGGCCAGGAACGCACCGATCGCGCAGCCCAGCAGCATCGAGGCGACTTCGAAACCGAGCGCCGCCTCGCTGGAGTTGAAGGCCTGGCGCAGGCCATCGACCGTGCCATTGATGACACCACTGTCGAAGCCGAACAGGAATCCACCGAGCGTGGCCACGCAGCTGATCAGGACGATGAATGCAGTGTTCTCACCGCCATGGGGTGCGATGCTGGGCTTGGCTGGCGACATTGACGATCCTGCTGGGAAGGGGGCCGGCCACCCGACGCAGCCGGCTGACCCGCAGCGTCGCACAGGCCCCGCCCTGCCGCCAATGACTGCCACGGCCGCGCCTGCCAGACGCCCGATTTCCGCCCCGCGCCGACACCGGGGGCCAACCTGTTCTAGAATTGGCGGGTTCAGGAATCGATCCACCCCCAGCCCATGCCCTTTGTCGTCACCGAAAACTGCATCAAGTGCAAACACACCGATTGCGTGGAAGTGTGCCCCGTGGATTGCTTCCACGAAGGCCCGAACTTCCTGGTGATCGACCCGGATGAGTGCATCGACTGCACCCTCTGCGAGCCGGAGTGCCCGGTCAATGCGATCTTCCCGGAGGACGATGTCCCCGCCGGCCAGGAAGGCTTCGTCGCCCTCAACGCCGAGCTGGCGAAGGAGTGGCCGGTGCTGACCGTGCGCAAGGACCCGCCCGCCGACGCCGGCGAATGGGATGGCAAGCCGGACAAGCTGAAGCTGCTGGAGCGCTGAGAAGCGCCCACGGCGGCAACGAAAAGGGCGCCCACGGGCGCCCTTTTCTGTTTTCCGGTGAACGCCAACCGCAAGATCCGGCATGCCAACCTTGCGATCCGGTAGGTGCCAACCTTGGTTGGCACAGAAGCGCCGACCAAGGTCAGTCTCTACCAGAGGCAGCCCTTACTGGGCCAGCTTCGCCTTCAGCGCGGCGATCAGCTTCACCGGCGCTTCGGCGGTGGCCGGCAGGCCACGCGGGTCGACCGCGGAGATGTAGGCGCCGGCATCGACGGCGACCACGCGGACCAGGAAGTTGCTGCCTTCGTAGGCCACGTCATACGAGCCGAGCAACTGGGCGCGGCTGGCGATGGTCACGCCCTCCACGCCTTCCAGCGCGGTACCGACCTTGGCGAAGGCTTCATCCTTGCCACCAGCGATGGTGAAACCGGTATTGCCAACGGCCGGAGCCGCGGCCGCCGGTGCTGCCGGCTTGGTGGCCGACACCAGCGCCGGCACCTTGTTGTCACCGGTGGTGGCCGGCAGGTTGAGGTCCGGCGGCACTTCCAGCGGACGCATTTCCGGGGCCAGGGCATAGTCGCCCTTGACGCCACGCTTGAAGCAGCCGGTGGTGCCGGCGGCAACGGCCACCGCAAGCAGGGCGTAGGACAGCACGCGGACAGTGGAAACGGATTGACGCATGTGAATCTCCTGGGTCAGACCAAGACGAAAGGTCAGTGGCTGGAAAGGGCTTCAAGGGCGGCGATGTCGCCGGCAAGATGGTCGGCGGCCGCGTGGTGCGGCGCCGACAGCGGCAGCAGCGGCAGGCGCAGGTCATGGCCGATGCCGATACGGCGCAGCAGCGCCTTGACCGGAATCGGGTTCGGTTCAACACCGCAGAAATCATGGAACGGCTGCAGGCGCGCATCCCAGGACTCGGTGGCTTCGTGGTCATGGGCGGCGGCCAGCTCGCACATGCGGCGGTAGGCGCCGGGCAGCACGTTGGAGCCGACCGAGATCAGGCCGTCGATACCGGCCCGGATCGAACGCGCGGCCGTACCGTCGTCGCCGCTGAGCACGGCGAACTGCGGGCTGCGCAGTGCGAGCAGCGCCTGCACCCGGCCGGTGTCGCCCACCGCCTCCTTGATGCCGACGATGTTGGGGTGGCTGGCCAGTTCGGCCACGGTCTCCGGCTGCATGTCGCAACCGGTACGGCCGGGCACGTTGTACAGCACGACCGGCAACCCGCCCTGGTCGGCGACCGCACGATAATGGGCAATCAGGCCGGCCTGGGTCGGCCTCACGTAAGGCGGGGTGACCACCAGTGCATGGCTGGCGCCAAGCGCGGCCGCACGACGGGTCTGTTCGATGGTTTTGGCGGTACCGGACAGGCCGGTGCCGGCCATGACCGGGATGCGGCCGCCAATGCGTTCGACCGCGCTGGCCAGCAGCAGGTCGTACTCGGCATCGGTGAGGGTTGCCGCTTCGCCGGTCGAGCCGGCAACGACAACGCCATGGACGCCACCTTCCAGTTGCAGGTGCAGCAGGCGCTGCCAACCGTCGGGATCGAGGGCGCCGTCGGCCCGGAACGGGGTCGCCAGCGCGGTGATGAGGCCGGAAAGGGACAAGGACGTGCTGCTCTTGGCTGGAAAGGGAAAACGCCCGCCACGAAAGGCCGGGGGCGACCTGAATGTTACTTGCGGCGCGAAAGCACGGGCAAGTATGCTGGACACCGGTGGATCCCCGCCTCTGGCGGGCATTCAGACTAACGCATGCATTACCCGGAATCGCCTTGACCGACACCACCCCGCGCCCCGCGCCGAGCGAAAACCACCTCCTGATCAACGCCTATACGACGCATCCGGAGTCCCCCCTGCTGTCCGTCACCCGCCGCATCGCCGACAGCGGCTGCAATCTGGTGGACGCACGCCTGGCCACGGTCGGCCGCGATGTCTCGGTCACCGCCCTGGCCACCGGCTCCTGGGACTCGGTGGCCAAGCTGGAGGCGATGCTGACCCGGCTGGAGCGCGAGGAAGGCCTGAAGCTGGTCTGGTACCGCACCGCGGCCAAGCAGGCGCAGTCCAACCTGCTGCCGTACATTGTCGAAGTGATCGCCGCCGACAAGCCGGGCATCCTGTTCCAGCTGGCCGATTTCTTCGACCGCCAGGGCATCACCATCGAGAACCTGCAGAGCACGCGCTACCGCGCCATGCAGACCGGTGCGGAAATGTTCAGTGCTCAGGTCACCATCGGCGTGCCGGCCAACATGCACATCGCCGCGCTGCGCGACGATTTCCTTGAGTTCTGCGACCACCTGAACCTGGACGCGATCATGGACCCGATGAAATTCTGATTGGGAGTGCGGATTTTTCGCGCGCCTCTCACGGGCGCGTGGCGTTTCATGCAATTGTCGTAGAAACAACCCAGGCTCGACAGAAGGACCTCATGAACAACGGCGATACCCTGGACAGCACCACCCTTTCCCTGCCGCTGGCGCTGTCCGGTGGCGACCAGGCCACTCTCGGCGACTATGCCGGCCAGTGGCTGGTGCTGTACTTCTACCCCAAGGACAGCACTCCCGGCTGTACCACCGAAGGCATCGACTTCAACGCCCTGCTGCCGAAGTTCAAGAAGGCCGGCGCGGTCGTGCTCGGCGTCTCTCGCGACTCGGTGAAGTCGCACGACAACTTCTGTGCCAAGCAGGGCTTCAACTTCCCGCTGGTCAGCGATGGCGACGAAGCGCTGTGCAGCGCCTTCGACGTGATCAAGATGAAGAACATGTACGGCAAGCAGGTACGTGGCATCGAACGCAGTACCTTCCTGATTTCCCCCGACAGCCGCATCGTGCAGTCCTGGCGCAAGGTCAAGGTTGCCGGCCATGCCGATGCCGTTCTCGCCGAACTGAAGGCCTCCCAGTCCAAGTGAGTCCCACTGCCTACTGTGTCTGCCATCACCCTGCCCCGCAGCAGGCCGTGGTGGTTTTTCCCTGTCCGTAACCAGGAATCGACGATGACCCGAGGCAAGCGCATCTACGTGCTGGATACCAACGTGCTGATGCACGATCCGACCGCGCTGTTCAAATTCGAGGAGCACGACATCTACCTGCCCATGCAGGTGATCGAGGAGCTGGACAACGGCAAGAAGGGCACCTCCGAAGCGAGCCGCAACGCCCGCCAGGTGAGCCGCTTCCTCAACGAGCTGGTGCAGGAATCCGGCCTGGACAACCTGGCCGACGGCATTCCGCTGCAGCGCCCCAACGGCCTGCAGCTGCGCGGCAAGCAGAGCGCCGGGAAGCTGCGCTTCCAGACCAGCCACTTCGACGCGGGCAAGAGCTTTGGAAAGGTCATTCCCGACAATGCCATCCTTGGCGCGATCCTGGCGCTGAAGGAAGAAACGCCGGACCTGCCGGTGGTGTTCGTTTCCAAGGACATCAACCTGCGGATCAAGGCCGCCATCGCCGGCATCGTGTCCGAGGACTACGAAAACGACCGCGCGCTGGACGATTTCAGCCTGCTCTACACCGGCGCCACCGAGCTGCCGGAAGACTTCTGGAAGCGCCACGGTGACGACCTGCGCAGCTGGAGCGACAAGGGCCGCAGCCATTACGAAATCCAGGCGCAGGACGGCGAGGAGTGGTACCCGAACCAGTACGTCTACCTGCCCGGCGAAGACGAAGTCGAACTGCGCGTCAGCCGCGTGGTCGGCGACGGCAAGGTAGTGCTGTCGCTGGTCGATGATTTCCGCCACGGCAGCCACGCCGTCTGGGGTATCAGTGCGCGCAACCGCGAGCAGAACTTCGCGCTCAATGCACTGATGGACCCGGAGATCGACTTCGTCACGCTGCTGGGCACCGCCGGCACCGGCAAGACCCTGCTGGCGCTGGCTGCCGGCCTGGCGCAGACGATGGACCAGCAGCGCTACCGCGAGATCATCATGACCCGCGCCACGGTCAGCGTCGGCGAGGACATCGGTTTCCTGCCGGGTACCGAGGAGGAGAAGATGACGCCGTGGATGGGCGCGCTGACCGACAACCTGGAAGTGCTCACGCACAACCAGGAAGGCGGCACCTGGGGTCGCCAGGCCACCAACGACCTGCTGGCCAGCCGCATCAAGATCCGCTCAATGAACTTCATGCGCGGCCGTACCTTCCTGTCGCGCTACCTGATCCTGGACGAGGCGCAGAACCTCACCCCGAAGCAGATGAAGACGCTGATCACCCGTGCCGGCCCCGGCACCAAGATCGTCTGCCTGGGCAACGTCGAGCAGATCGACACCCCGTATCTGACCGAGACCACCTCGGGCCTGACCTACGCGGTGGATCGTTTCAAGAACTGGCCGCATAGTGCGCACATCACCCTGCGCCGAGGCGAACGCTCGCGCCTGGCCGATTACGCTTCGGAGGTGTTGTGAACCGCTGCACCCGCCTGCTGCTGCCCACGGCTGCGATCACCCTCGCAGCCGTGCTCGGCGCCTGCACCACCACGCGCGGCCCGGCCAGTGTGCCGACCGCCGAGCGCACCGGGCAGTCCTGGGTGGTCACCCGCCCGATCATCGCCGCGCAGGTGCTCGACACCTGCTCGCGCGCCAGCCCCGGCCGCGAGGCCGGGCGGGTCAGCGGCTACTGGGCTCCCAGCCGGCAGCAGATCGATCAGCTGGAGGCACAGCTGTCGTCGCTGGAGGCACAGGTACCAAAAGTGCTGGACTTCGACCGCCAGTACGTCGGCATCGAAAGCGCCGGCAAGCGGCTGATCTACGTCAACGCCTTCCACCTGCCCGACGACAGCGGCATCAATCCGGCGCGCGAAGCGATCCGCGTCTGTGACGGCGGCACGCAGTTCTGGGGCGCGGTGTTCGACCCGGCAAGCAACACCTTCAGCGAGCTGCAGTTCAACGGCGGCTTCGGCGGGCCCTGAGGGGCCCCGCCGATGGGAATACGCCTGCCCACCTGGGTCTGGATCGGTGCGGTCGCGCTGTCGTGCGTGGCCGGCATGGTCAACGTGGTCGGCTTCCTCGGGTTCGAGCACCAGGCGGTCAGCCACATGACCGGCAGCACCAGCCAGCTCGGCATGGCGCTGGCCCAGGGTGACTGGCGCACGGTCGGCCATCTGTGGGGACTGCTGATCGCGTTCTCACTGGGCGCGATGCTCAGCGGCCTGCTGATCCAGGACAGCGCATTGCAGCTGGGCCGCCGCTACGGCGTCGCGCTGGCACTGGAATCGGCCCTGCTGCTGGTGGCCATCCCCCTGTTCGAACAGCATCAGATCTGGGGTGCCCTGGCCGCCGCCATGGCCTGCGGCCTGCAGAACGCGATGGCCACCACCTTCAGCGGCGCGGTCGTACGCACTACCCACCTCAGCGGCATGTTCACCGACCTCGGCATCGGCCTCGGCCACCTGCTGCGCGGACTGCCGTTGCAGTTGCGACGGCTGACCCTCAGCGGCCTGATCATCAGCGGCTTCCTCGCCGGCGGCGTCCTCGGCGCCTGGCTGTTCATGCGCTGGCAGTACGACGCCCTGCTCGCCCCCGCCCTGCTGACTGGCCTGACCGGGCTGGGTTATGTGCTGTACCAGCAGTGGGCGCGTTGGCGGCATTGAATCAAGGACATCCACGCATGGCGTGGATCTACCTTCCCCTGCGGGACCACGGCACAATCAACCAATGAGCCCGACCACTCCCGTTTCCGCCCTCACCATCGCCGGCTCCGACTCCGGCGGTGGCGCCGGCATCCAGGCTGACCTCAAGGCCTTCGCCGCACACCGCGTGCATGGCCTTTCCGCGATTGCGGCACTGACCGCGCAGAACACCCGCGGCGTCATCGCCGTGCACGTGCCAACCATCGAGTTCCTGCGCGCGCAGCTGGATGCCTGCTTCGACGACTTCGACATCCACGCGGTGAAGCTGGGGATGCTGGCCAACGCCGAAGTGATCCATGCCGTCGCTGATGCACTCGAAAAGCACCGCCCGCCACACGTGGTACTGGACCCGGTGATGGTCGCCACCAGTGGGGCACGCCTGCTGGAAGACAGCGCATTGCAGGCCATGCGTGAGCGCCTGATCCCGCTGGCCACGCTGATCACCCCCAATACGCCGGAAGCAGAACTGCTGGTCGGCCGGAAGATCAGCAACGGCGAAGACGCAGAACAGGCCGCCTCGGCCCTGCTCGACTTCGGTGCCGGCGCAGTGCTGCTCAAGGGTGGCCACCTGCATGAGGGCAATCGCGTGATCGATCGCTACTTCGACGGCGTCAGCAGCGAAGAATTCATCCACGCGCGCCTGCCGCTGGACGCACATGGCACCGGCTGCACGCTGGCCTCGGCCATCGCCGCGCAGCTGTGCAATGGCCTGAGCCTGGCCAACGCCTGCGAAGCCGGTATCGACTACGTTGCACGCGGCCTGCAGCAGGGCTATGCCCCCGGCCGCAGCGAGGTGCTGGTGCTCGACCACTTCGGCGCGGCACCCCACGCATGAGCCCGACGCCGAGCGTCCTTGCCGTGCAGTGCGACGACGGCCATCGCTTCGAGGTGATCGCCTGCGTGCCCGCACAGCCCATCGCACGCCTGCTGTGGCTGCCGGCACTGGGCGTGGCCGCGCGCCACTACCTGCCACTGGCTTTGGCGCTGGCGGCGAAGGGCGTGGCGGTCTACCTGCACGAGTGGCGCGGCAACGGCAGCAGTTCGCTGCGCCCATCGCGCACGCAGGACTGGGGCTATCGCGAGGTACTCGAACAGGATCTGCCGACCAGCCAGGCCGTCCTGGCCGCAGCGGATGACGAAGGCGACGCCCTGCCCTGGATCATCGGCGGCCATAGCCTGGGCGGGCAGCTGGCCTGCGTGCATGCCGGCCGCAACCCGCAGCGCTTCAACCGGCTGTGGCTGGCCGCCAGCGGCTCACCGTTCTGGCGCGGATTCCCACCACCGCGTGGCTGGCTGCTGCCGCTGGTCTACCGCTTCCTGCCGTGGATCGCACAGCGCCAGGGCGTGCTGCATGGCCGTCGCCTCGGCTTCGGTGGCACCGAAGCGCGCGGGCTGATCGCCGACTGGGCGCGCGTCGGCCTGAACAACCATTACGCCGCCGTCGGCATGGACGAAGACCTCGATGCGCAGATGGCGCGTGTGCATGGCAGCGCACAGGCGGTGCTGATGGAGCACGACTGGTTGGCCCCCACCGGATCGATGCAGACGCTGCTGGCGAAGCTGCCGAATGTGGACGCGCAGCTGCGCGTGCTGTCCGCGCAGGAACTGGGCACGCGCGCCGATCATTTCGCGTGGCTGAAGGCCCCTGATGCTGTGGCTGACAGCTTTTTCATTCAGTTGGATGAAAATTTTCACAAAACTGTTGACGGTACGCGCCGACATCCGCATAATTCCGCTCCTGTCGCAGGGCGCCCGTAGCTCAGTTGGATAGAGTACCTGGCTACGAACCAGGCGGTCGGGAGTTCGAATCTCTCCGGGCGCACCACTCGACAGGTTTCCAGCATCCGCCGCTGGAAATGCAGTAAAATTTGATTGTGTACCGCGCGCCCGTAGCTCAGTTGGATAGAGTACCTGGCTACGAACCAGGCGGTCGGGAGTTCGAATCTCTCCGGGCGCACCATACACAGTCAGCACAACAAGTTCATGTAATTGGCGCCCGTAGCTCAGTTGGATAGAGTACCTGGCTACGAACCAGGCGGTCGGGAGTTCGAATCTCTCCGGGCGCACCATTACACCGAAACAGCAGGCCTCGGCCTGCTGTTTTTTTTATGTGTGTTTTTCGGCAGGGCTGTGCCCTGCACCCTGGTAGTGCCGGCCGCTGGCCGGCAACCTCAACGGCCACGGCAAAAGCTGGCATTCCGTGGGATGGCGGGGCGGTGTCGGAGTGCGGGGACGCCGCAAGTACGTCCATGTAGGCTTGGCAGCCGCATCCATGCGGCTGACACCCCGCACTCCGACACCGCCCCACCTCTGACAGATTTCCGCGATCTGATGGATCCACGCCATGCGTGGATGAATCTGCATCGAGTTCGAACATTTCGACAATTGATCGAAGAGCATCCACGCATGGCGTGGATCTACCGTGTCGACCAAGGTCGACACCTACCAGAGCAGTACGCCGTTCCGACAGATCGCGGAAACTGTCGAAGGCGGGGTGGGTCCGGTTGCGGGAGTGTCCGCGGCATGGATGCCGCGGCCAAGCCCCCAAGGACGGGTTTACGGCGTCTCCCGCAACCGGACCCACCCCGCCATCCCTCAGGAAACCAGCTTCTGCTGTTGCTGTTGCTCTGGATCGTAGCGGGTGCAGGGCGCAGCCCTGCCAAACCCCTACCCCCTGGCCATTGCCTGCCACCACTGCGACAGCAGCTCCGGCCTGCGCAGGCGCTCGCGCCACCAGCGCAGTGCGGCGCCATCCTCTCCGGTGCGCCAGGCCAGCCAGAAGGTCTCTTCCGGCTTGTGTTCCTCCACCTCGCGGATCACCAGTTGGCCGCGCGCCACCGCAGCGCGTGCGCACGGCTCGGGCAGGAAGCCGAATCCCACGCCTTCGCACTGCAGCTTCAATTTGCTGGCCATGTCCGGCACCGTCAGCATCTCCTGCCCCATCAACAAGCCGACCGTGCGCGGCAGCAGCCTGCGCGCGGAATCAGAGACCGCGATCGCGCAGTGCTCGACCAGCTGCTCGCGACCCAGCACACCCGGCACTGCGGCCAACGGATGACCGGGCGCGACCGCGAACACGAACTCCACCGTGCCCAGCGGCTCGACCACGTAACCACCGCCACTGGGACCCTCACCCGGCGCGCCGACCAGCAGGTCGGCACGGCGGTCCAGCAGGGCCTCCCAGGTGCCGGACAGGGCCTCGCCGATCAATCGCAGCCGGGTCGGTGCCTCGGCCTCGCGAAACGCGGCGATATCCGGGCCGAGCAGCCAGGTCGGGAACACCGAATCCACCGCCAGCGTCAGTTCGGTCTCCCAGCCCGACGCCACCCGGCGCACCCGCAGTTCCAGCTCGCGGGCGGCGCGCAGCAGGTGCCGGCCTTCGTCCAGCAGCGCGCGGCCGGCCTCGGTCGGTTCGGCGCGCGGGCCGACCCGGTCGAACAGCTGAACGCCCAGGTCCTCCTCCAGCTTGGCCACGGTGTAGGAGATGGTCGAGGGCACCTTGTGCAGGGCCTTGCCGGCGCCGGCAAAGGAGCCGCGCCGGTCGATGGCATCCAGGATCTGCAGGGCATCGAGGCTGAGCTTGAGCATTCGAATTTTTCGATGATGGCTGTCAAAACTATCCGTTTTTCAAACCCAAGGCGCAAGCGGATACTTCTCTCCAACGGGGAAACACAGCGGCTGCCAGCCCACCCCGCCCCATCGAAACCATCGAACAAGGAGATTCCATCATGCTGCAGATCCGCAAGAGCGCTACCCGTGGCCTGGCCGAGCATGGCTGGCTGTCCTCGCGCCATACCTTCTCCTTCGCCAACTACTACGACCCGCGCTACGTCAGCTTCGGCCCGCTGCGGGTGATCAACGAAGACAAGGTGATCGGCGGCCAGGGCTTCGGCACCCACGGCCACAGCAACATGGAAATCATCTCCTACGTGCTGGGCGGTGCGCTGGAACACAAGGACTCGATGGGCACCGGCTCAGTGCTGCGCTACGGCGACGTGCAGCGCATGAGCGCCGGCAGCGGCGTCACCCACAGCGAGTTCAACCACTCGGCCGGCGAGACCGTGCACTTCCTGCAGATCTGGATCTTCCCGGACACCGAGAACATCACGCCGTCGTACGAGGAGACCCACTTCGCCCCGGAAACCAAGCGCGGCCAGCTGCGCCTGATCGCCTCGCCGGACGGTGCCGATGGTTCGCTGCGCATCCACCAGGATGCCCGCATCTTCGCCACCATCCTCGATGGCGGCCAGAAGCTGCACCATGCGCTTGGCAACGGTCGTGGCGCCTATGTGCAGGTGGCCCGTGGGCAGCTGCAGGTCAACGGCATCACCCTGGAAGCCGGTGATGCGCTGCAGGTCAGCGACGAAGCCCAGCTGACGCTGGAAAACGGCAACGATGCCGAAGTGCTGGTGTTCGACCTGCCGCTGTAACCCCATCGCCCGCGATGCTGCAGAGCATCGCGGGCGCATCTGCGTCAGAACCTGTAATTCAAGCTCAACCGCACGTTGCGCGGCTCACCCCAGGTGTAGGTGCTGTACCAGTTGAAGATCGTGTAGTAACGCTTGTCGAGCAGGTTGTTGACGTTGACCGTGGCCGACAGGCGATCGTTGAACTGGTAGCGCGCCATCGCATCAAGCAACCAGTACGGCTGCGTGCGATGCACCACCTTGGCCCGCGTGGCCGGGTTGGTGATCTCGCCGAAAGTCGAATCCTGCCAGCGTGCGCCACCACCCAGCGTCAGCCCCTGCCAAGCGCCACGCAGGCGGTAGCGGGTGTGCAGGCTGAACTGGCTCTCCGGTTCCAGCGTGGTCACCTTGGTGCCCGCCTGGCGGGCGATCTTGTGGGAGAACCCACCCTGCACCTGCCAGCCCTCGGCCAGCTGACCCGACATTTCAAGCTCGTAACCCTTGGTGCGCACGCCCATCAAGGCGCGGTAGGCATCCTGGCCATCCGGTGTCTTGCCACCGGTGGGCTGGGCGAAGTTGTCCTGATCAAGCTGGAACAGCGCCGCACTGGCATTGAGGCGTCCATCGAAGAACTCGGCCTTCAGGCCAACCTCGTAGCTGCGGCCCTCCAGTGGATCCAGTGCCTTGCCCTGCTCGTCACGCTCGCCCTGCGGCTTGAAGATGGTGCTGTAGCTGGCATACACCGAGTAATGCTCGCCGAGGTCGTAGACCACGCCGGCATAGGGCACATGGACACCCGTCTCGCGCGTGTCCGGCGAGCGGTAACTGGCCAGGCGGCTGCCGACGATCAGCTTCAACGGATCGGCCACGTCGAAGCGGCCGACCACGTACAGCCCATTCTCGCGGGTCACTTCATTGTTGTCATAGGTGCGCTGCCACTGCGGTTCGGCAATGTCGCCATTCCAGCTTCTGTAGTCCGGCACGGTATCCGGGAACCCCGCCTGCGGGCCGTAGCCGGTATTGGTCCAGCGCTTGCGCGAGGCACTGCCACCGACCACCAGCTCATGCTCGCGGCCGAACAGGCCGAAATGCCCGCTCACATAGAAGTCGGCGGCATTGCTGACGGTCTTGCCAACGTACTTGCCGAGCCACAGGCTGACGCCCTCGCCGGTCAACGGATCAGGATTGCCGGCGGCGGCACCGGCCAGTGCGGCGTCATAGCCATTGACCTGGTGGTTGAGCTGCAGCTTGGCAATCCAATCGTTGGCGAACGTGTGCTCCAACGTGGCGAAACCGGTACGCACGTACTGGCGCCAGCCGGCCCATTGCGCACCATTGTTGAACGAGCGCGGCATGCGGTTGAAGTTGCCGGCGCTGTCCAGCAGCGGAATGCCGCCCCACGTCGACCCCTTCGGGTCGCTGTCCATCACGTCGCCACCAACCGACAGCAGCGTGCGTTCGCCCAGACCGGCTTCCACCACGGCATAGCCGACCTTGCTGGTGCGCTGGTAGTTGTCCAGGTTGGAGCGCTTGTCTTCCCAGGCACCCACGGCGCGGCCACGCACGCGGCCATCGGCAGTCAGCGGACCACCGACATCGAGCTCGGCGCGGTAGTCGTCCCAGCGGCCGACACCCAGTGAGGCGCTGCCGGCGAAGTCCTTGCCCGGCTTCTTGCGCACCAGGTTGATGGTCGCACCCGGATCGCCCATGCCGGTCAACAGGCCGGTCGCGCCCTTGAGCACCTCGATGCGGTCGTAGATGGCGGTATCGCTGAGCGTGTTACCGGCGGAGTACGCCGAATTGCGCGACATCGGAATGCCGTCGTACTGGAAGTTCTGGATCGCGAAACCACGCGCGTAGTACTCGGTGCGTTCGCTGTCGTAGGTGACGATGCTGATGCCGGGGGTCACCCGCATCACGTCGTCGATGCCGTGCAGGCCGAAGTCATCCATCTGTGCGCGGGTGATCACGCTGATGGTCTGCGGGGTCTGCCGTGGCGTCAGCACCAGGCGGGTCGCGGTGGCAATAGTGCCGGGCGTATAGGCGCCGCTGCCCTCGGTGATGGTACCGAGCAGGTTGGCCGTGACCTGCACGGTCTGCAGGGTCTGTGATGCAGGCGCCTGCGAATCCTTGGCTGGATCCGTACTGGACTGCGCAACAGCAATACCGCTGCTGCCCAGAGCAGCGATCAGCAAACCCCGGGCCAGCGCCTGCGGCAACGCGCGGCGACGCGGCAAGGGGGACGGCGTATGGACAACAGGCACAGACAGCACGGCGGGACCTCCACGATAGGGTGGGATCCTCTGGCGGCGGCTGGAGGGAAGAGAGGGACGCGGCCGGACAGCCGCGGCGCAGGAGTGTACTCCCCTGCGCCGCGGCTGTCGTGCGGTGTGCTGACGCGGGATCAGCCGCCAATGGCGGCGCAGGCCTCCAGGATCAGCGCGGTCACTTCCTTCGGCTGCGAAGCCAGCGAGGCATGGCTGGCATCCAGCTCCAGCAGGCGCTTGGGCTGCATCCTTGCGGCCATGGCCTTCTGGTTTTCCGGCGCGATCATGCGGTCCTGGCGGGACAGCTGGTACCAGCTCGGCATGTGCTTCCACGCCGGGTCTCTGACCGCATCACCGAAGGTGCTGGCCAGCGGTGCCTTCTGGGTAACGGCCATCACCCGGCCTTCGTCCTCGCTCAGATCCTGGCAGAAGCTCTCATGGAACTTGTCCGCACGCAGCCACAGGTAGCCATCGCTGTCCGGCGCAAGGTTCGGCGCCGCCTCCGGCAGGTGCTGCTGGGTGATGCCACCGGGACTCTCGCCGGCATCGGGCGCGAACGCGGCGATGTAGACCAGGCCCTTCACGTTGGGTTCGTTACCGGCCTGGCTGATCACCGCGCCACCATAGGAGTGGCCGACCAGCAGCACCGGCCCGTCGATCTGCCGGATCATTTTCCGGGTGCGCCCTGCGTCGTCGGCCAGCGAGGTCAGCGGCAGTTCCACCGCCTGCACACGGTCGTGGCCGTTGCGATGCAGTTCCAGGATCACCTTGGCCCAGTGTGCGGCCCCGCCCCAGAAGCCATGGACGAGGAGGATGGTCGGTGTCGTGCTCATGTACAGGTCTCCGGCAGCGGCCGGCGGAATGCAGACCGTGCAGCCACTGTCCGCGCGTGGCGTTAATCGCTGGTGACGCAATCGGGTCACTGCAATCGTATGCGTCGCCCGATGTCGCGCATGGCACTTGCCGAGTCAGTCTGAAATCGTTTTCATGACTGTTCCCTGGAGCTTCGCATCGCGCATGAGGCCTTCATCCCCACGTGCCCAGCAGCACGCCACCCGCGCCGCCTTCTTCATTCCCGGATTCGCCACCGCCGCGTGGGCGCCCATGGTGCCCTACGCCAAGGCCAAGGCCGGACTGTCCGACGCCAGCCTCGGCGCCGTGCTGCTGTGCCTCGGGCTCGGCTCACTGCTGGCGATGCCGTTGGCGGGTGCGCTGACCGGGCGGCTGGGCTGCCGCCGGGTGATGGTGATCACCTGCGCGATGATGCTGTGCGCCCTGCCCCTGCTGGTGCTGGCGCCTTCGCCGGTGGCACTGGGCGCGGCGCTGTTCGTGTTCGGCGCCGGCGTCGGTGCGCTGGATTGTGCGATGAACATGCAGGCGGTCGCGGTCGAGCGCGACGCCGGGCGCGCGATGATGTCCGGCTTCCACGCCTTCTACAGCATCGGTGGCTTCGTCGGCGCCGGCTGCATGACCGGCCTGCTGATCCTGGGTACACCGCTGTGGCTGGCCGCGCTGGTTTCGGTGGCGGCACTGCTGCTGGTCGCGGTGCTGTCGGCGCCGCACTGGCGCCCGCAACGGATCCTGCACGACGGCCCACTGCTGGCGCTGCCGCACGGCGTGGTGCTGTTCATCGGCGTGCTGGCCTTCGTGGTGTTCCTCGCCGAGGGCTCGATGCTGGACTGGAGCGCGGTGTTCCTGGCCGAAGTGCGGCAGGTGCCGCGTGACCAGGCCGGCGCCGGCTTCGCGCTGTTCACCCTGGCGATGACCGCGATGCGCCTGTTCGGCGACGGCATCGTCGAGCGCCTCGGCCGCACCCGCACCCTGGTCTTCGGCGGCATCACCGCCGCAGCAGGCTTCACCCTGGCCACGCTGGTGCCCTCGTTCCCGGTGGCGCTGGCGGGCTATGTGCTGGTCGGGCTGGGCTGCGCCAACATCGTGCCGGCACTGTTCTCAATGGCCGGCCAGCAGCGGGTGATGCCGGAGAGCATCGCAATCACCGCAGTCACCACGCTGGGTTACGCCGGCATCCTCGCCGGCCCGGCAGCGATCGGTGCACTGGCACACGCCACCAGCCTCGGCTTCGCCTTCCTGTGCGTGGCCGCGCTGCTGCTGGGCGTCGCAGCGTCTGCCCGCTCGCTGGCAAGACGGGTGGCCTGACAGAAATAGGGGACGGAGGGGATTAAGTCGTTTCTGGCCCAGCTGTGCGGGAAACGACTTAATCCCCTCCGTCCCCTTTTCTCAGCGGTGGGCCAGCCATTCGGCCTGGGCCGGCAGCTGTGGGGCCGGACAGGCGCTCTTCGGGTGGCGCTCATCGCGCGCCATCCAGTCGTCGACCACGCCGGCCAGCAGGTCCAGCCGCAGCGGCAGGGTGATGTGGTCCTCGCCGCGCATCTCGATGTAATGCGCGCGCGGATTGGCCTGGGCCAGTTCGCGGCCCTGGCTGACCGGAATGTGCTGGTCGCCCTGCCCGTGCAGCAGCAGCACGCAGGCGCGGGTATCGGCCAGCGCGCGCGCTACATCCACGCGGTCCAGATCGACGTCGATACGGCGGCTGGCGGCGGCGATCACCTGGTTGATGTCCTGGCCGCCGTAGCGCCAGCGCGCGTACGACGCCATCGCCTGCGCCTTCAGGCCTTCCGGCTGCAGTCCCATCAGGTGCGGAATCATCGTGCGGATCGCCACACCGGCATTGGCGAACGATTCCATCGCCACCACCCCTTCCACCTGGTCGCCGAGCTTGTCGGCGGTGAATACCGCTGTGGCGGCGCCATAGGACACGCCGAACAGGTACAGCGGGCCGGTCACTTCACCACGGGCGCGCAGCTCGCCGATCACATCCACCACATCGTCGGATTCATAGGTGCCATAGCCCGACGGCCCGGTACCGGACTGTCCATGGTTGCGCAGATCAAGCGTGACCACGCGGTAGCCGGATTCGGCCAATTGCAACGACCACGGCAGCATCGAATCACCATTCATCATCCAGCCGTGCAGCAGCACCACGGTGCCGCGCGGTGCCTGCGCGCGGAACGGCTGCGGTACTGCCAGGCTCAGGCCGGTATCCAGCGGCAGGCCGTTCTCGTGGCGCTGCGGCAGGTAGTGGTAACGCGCGCCGTAATCGCCAGGATCGAACACACGCCAGAAGATCGGCACGCCATCGCGGCCCGGCGCGAAGCCGTGGCGATTGGGCAGTTCGGCAATGGCCGCAGCAATGCGCGGACGATCGAGCAGGGTCGATACGCCACCCGGCGCGATCAGCCGATCGGCGAGCGAGGTGGACGAGGCATTGATCGAGGACGAGCATGCAGCCAGCCACAGGCCGGCGCACGCCAGCAACAACAGCAGCAGGCGCTTCATGGGCAATCGGGGAAAAGGTGCGACAGCGTGGCAGGTTAGCGACGCGCGCGTGGGCCATCTATCGCGCATGGATGACGGCTTGATGACAACGCAGGAACGATTCAGCTTGGTGTACAAGCTGTATCTGTTCAGTCATTGATCCGGATCAATGAACGCGCGCGTGGGATTGCCCACAGTGCCGCCATGCGCACCTCGTTCAAGCTCGCCATTGCCCTGGCCGCCACGCTGGCCGCCGCCTACGGCGTCGCCCGCACCACGCCCTACTGGTTCGCACCGCGACAGGCCGCGCAGGTCGACATCCACGATCCGGCATTGATCGCGCAGGGACAATACCTGTCGCACGCGGCCGACTGCGCGGCCTGCCACACCGCGCCCGGCGGCAAGCCGTTCGCCGGTGGCCTCGGCATGCAGACGCCGATGGGCACGATCTACTCGACCAACATCACGCCCGATCCGGACACCGGCATTGGCGCCTACGACTACGCCGACTTCGAGCGCGCGGTACGTCGCGGCATCCGCCACGATGGGCAGCCGCTGTATCCGGCCATGCCGTACGCCTCGTACGTGATCGCCAGCGACGCCGAGATCAAGGCGCTGTACGCCTACTTCATGGGCTCGGTGCAACCGGTGAAGCAGGACAACGCCGACAGCACGATTCCGTGGCCGGCCAACATGCGCTGGCCACTGGCCTGGTGGCAGCTGCTGTTCGCACGCCCGCGCACGTTCAACCCGGATCCGTCGCTGGATGCCAGCCAGCAGCGCGGCGCCGAACTGGTGGAAGGCCTGGCCCACTGCGGTGCCTGCCACACGCCACGCGGGTTGGCGTTCCAGGAAAAGGCCATGGCCGATGATGGCAGCCGCCAGTTCCTGTCCGGCTCGGTACTGGAAGGCTGGTATGCGAAGAACCTGCGCAACGAGTCGACCGGCCTGGCCAGCTGGAGCGAGGGCGAGATCGTCGACTTCCTGCGCACCGGTCGCACCGATCGCTCGGCAGCCTTCGGCGGCATGGCCGACGTGGTCGAGCACAGCACGCAGTACCTGTCCGACGCCGACCTGCTGGCGATGGCCCGCTACCTGAAGCAGCTGCCCGCCCGCGAAGGACGCAGCGCACAGTGGTCGCCCGGTACCGACACCACCACCGCCGCACTGCGTAGCGGCGACTACCGCGTGGCCGGTTCGCTGGCCTATGCCGAGCACTGCCAGGCCTGCCACCGCGCCGACGGGCGCGGCATGCCGCGCGTCTATCCAGCCTTGGCCGGCAACTCGATCGTGTTCGCCGATGACCCCAGCTCGCTGGTGCAGGTGACCCTGATCGGCGGCCGCACGCCGCATACCCCGCATGACCGCATGGCCTTCACCATGCCCGGCTTCGAGCAGCTGCCGAATGCGCAGCTGGCACAGATCCTGACCTTCATCCGCAGCAGCTGGGGCAACCAGGCCAGTGCCGTGAGCGAGGTCGACGTGGCGCGCATGCGCCGGGTGGTGCGCGACAAGCCGGTGCACTACGTTCCGCAGGAGGCCGCACGATGAAACGTTCGCGCAAACGCTTCCGCCTGCTGATCGGCAGTGCGATCACCCTCGTGATGCTGGCCGGGGCCGGCACCCTCGCTTACCGTCATCTGTTCCCGGACCTGGATGCCGCCGTGGCCAGCACGATCGATATCCTCGATGCGCAGGGCAAGGTGGTCGGCCACTACCATGCGCCCAGCGCCGAAGAAATCGCCGGGCTCGGCAATGCCGAATCGGTGATGCTCGGCCGCCGTATCCTCAACGAGACCGCACGGCTGCTGCCGGACAATGTCGGCAACGATCTGAACTGCAACTCGTGCCACATGGCCGAGGGCAAGCGGCCTTTCGGCAATCACTACTTCAATACCGGCGGCGGCGCCTATCCGCGCTACATGCCGCGTCCGGGCAAGGTGATCGGGCTGACCGAGCGCATCAACGGCTGCCTGCAGCGTTCGATGAACGGCAAGCCGCTGCCGAAGGACTCGCCGCAGATGCGCGCGATGCTCGATTACATGACGTGGTTGAGCAGTCCTGTGCCAGAAGGTGCAAAGGTAGCCGCCCCCAGTGAGGGACCGATCGACAGCACGCTGCCCCCGGACCCGGTCCGCGGCCAGGCGCTGTACGCCGTGCAGTGCGCCGCCTGCCATGGCGACAACGGCGAAGGTCGGCGCGACGCCAGCGGTGACATCGCCTTCCCGCCGCTATGGGGCGACCACAGCTTCAACATCGGCGCCGGCATGGCGCGCCTGTACAAGGCCGCCGGCTTCGTCAAGCACAACATGCCACCGGCGGTGACCCGCGAGCCCCCGCTTGGGCAGCAGGTGATGCCCGACCAGGATGCGGTGGACATCGCCAGCTACTTCATCAACCAGCCACGCCCGGACTTCGCCAACAAGGCCAAGGACTGGCCGCGCGACCCGAAACCCAAGGACGCGCGGTACTGAGCACCCCGTGGGTCAGCGCTTGACCAGCTCGACCCGCCGGTTGCGTGCCTTGCCTTCTCCGCTGCCGTTGTCAGCCACCGGCCTGTCGGCGCCGAATCCGACCGCCTGCAGGCGGTCGGCGGCGATGCCCTTTGCGGTGAGCGCGGCCAGCACCGACCGCGCCCGATCCTCGGACAAGCTGCGGTTGTGCGCGGCCGCACCGCTGTTGTCGGTGTGGCCTTCGATCGACAGTTTCAGCGACGGGTCGGCGCGCAGCAGGTCCAGCACCTGCGCCAGCTGTGGTTCGGACGTCGGCAGGATCTGCGCCTTGTCGGTGGCGAAGTTGACCTGGATCGCCACGCGGCCATCGCTGTCCAGCTTCTTCCTCAACGCATCGGCCGGCAACAGCGCCGCGGTCTGGGTGAAGCCCTTGCGCTCGGCCACCACCCAGCCTGCGCTGAGGTATTCCAGGCGCGCGTGCACCCACACCTGGCGACCATCAGCCAGATCCACGCGGTAGATCACGGTGTCGTAGTTGTCCCAGCTGTAGCTGGTCGCATTGCCGTAGGACGACTGCACCTGCTTCGGTACGCCCTCGGCCGCTTCGTGCGGGATGCGCCCCTCGAACACCTTGGTGCCGTTGACCTGGGCCATCATCGCCTCGAGATTGCGACGGACTTCCTGCATCGAGTACTCGCGCTCGCCCTTGTCGAAATCGGCAGCGAAGGTGCGGCCCTCAACCAGTTCGAACTGATCGCCGGTCCAGAACGGGAAGGCATCGAAATCACGCTGCTCGGGCTTGTTCCGGTCACGATAACCGGCCGGCAGGGACAGGTGCGGGAAGCTGTCCGACCACTGCGCGGTGGCCTTGAACGGCACTTCGTCCACGACCACAAGTCCAGCGCCATTGCTGTCCACTGCCAGCTGCAACCACACGGTGCGATTGGCCTGGCGCAGCACGTACACCGTGGTGGGAGCCTCCTGCTCGCCGTTCACCGCATCGATGAAACCACCTCCGATCTCACCTTCCAGCTGCGGGCCGTAGTAGATGTCGCGCAGCAGCGCGCCTTCGAAGACCTTGCGGCCACCGGCGGCGGTGATCACGCCGTCGAAGTTGCGCTGTACTTCCAGTGCGGAAAACGCTTTGTCCGGTGCGCCATCGCCGTCGGTCACGATACGTGCCGACCAGCTCGGGCCTTCCACCCAATGCACGCCGTTGCCCATCCGGAACGGGAAGCGCGCCCAGGCGCGTGGGTGGGCGTTCTGCGACGCATAGCCCGGCGGCAGGCTGAAGAACGGCAGTTTGCCCAGCGGGGCGTCGCTCAGCGGCACGCTGGCTGGGTCGAAGGGCACCAGCGGCACAGCCTTGCCCTCGCGGTCGGTGAGTGCGGCGCCATCGGCGGCGGCTGTTGAACCGGCTGGGGCGGCGGCCGGTGCTGCGGTCTCGTCCGCCGTAGCTGGCACAGGCGGTACCACCTCTCCGTCCGAGGGCGTCCGGTTGCATCCTGCCAGCAGCACCAGGGCTGCGCCGCCCAGCCAGATCGTCGATCGCTTCTGCATCGCCACCACCTCAGGTCCATTGAAGCGCCGAGCATACCCGAAGGTCGTGACCGCCCCCACAGTGCCATCGTTCCTGCGCTGGCACGTCATGCCGATGTCATTGGCGCTGCCGACACTCCGGGGTTTCCTCCCTCTGAAGGTCCGGTATCAATGCGAACGATTGCGCGCTTTCCCCGTGTTTCGCTGCTTGCCCTGCTGATCGCCCCCACCCTGGACGCCCTCGCAGAAGCACCGCAGGGCGATACGGGCGAAGCGCGCAGCAGCGATGCGCGTACCCTCGACCAGGTACAGGTGATCGGCCAGGCCACCAGCTATGCGAAGACTTCGGTGCGTGCGGAAACGCTGAACCGGCAGACCGTGATGAGCAGCGTCAACGACGCGCTCAACGAGGTACCTGGCGTGGTGGTCAGCGAAGCCGATGCCACCGGCTCGTCGGTTTGGGGTACGCAGATCAGCATGCGTGGCTTCGTCACCAACCGCGACACCCAGCAGATCGGCACCACCATCGACGGCCTGCCCAACGGCGGCTCCGGCTACGGCGGCGGCTCGCTGGCCAACCGCTACATCGACACCCTGGACCTGGAAACGGTGGAAGTCAGCCAGGGCACCGCTGACATCTCCTCGCGCTCGAACGAGGCCTTGGGCGGCACGCTCAACTTCCTCACCAGCGACCCGCTGCAGGACAGCCGCCTGCGCTTCGTGGTCGGTGCCGGTGACAACGAGGCGCGCAAGTACTACGTGCGCTACGACACCGGCCTGCTCGGCGGCCACACCCGCGCGTGGATCAGCGCCTCCTCGTCGAAGGTGCACGACTGGATCGACGGCACCGGCCACGCCAGCAACGACCACATCGCCGGCAAGTTCATCACCGAACTGGATCGCTGGACCCTGACCGGCTACCTGTCCTACAACGATGCCGACGAGCCGGAATACACCAGCGTCTCACCGAAGGGCTTTGCCACCAATCCGGATCGCGACAACCTGGTCGGCACCCTCACCGGCATTCCGTATCTGGACCAGAACTACCGTTCCGGCTCGCGTGCGCTGCGCGAGAACACCTTTGGTTACCTGCGTGCGGCCTTCGACGGCGGCAACGGGTTCAAGGCCTCGGTGGCCGCCTACGGGCACCGCATGCAAGGTCGTGGCGACTGGCTGCCACCCTACCTGGCGCAGGTCAGCGATGAGGGTGCGGGCCGCCCCGAATCGGAATATCTCGGTGGCAGGACCGTGTACGGCGGCAGCAACCGTGGCCAGATCTTCTTCGTCAATCCCGATGGCAGCGCCGCGCAGCGCCTGGCCAGCTGCACCCCGCGCCTGGGCTTCACCGCCGAGTACGATCCGAACTGCTACGCGGGCAACGTGCTGGGCGCGCAGTCCTACCGCCACACCCACTACGACAACGACCGCATGGGCGTGACCGCCGACGTCGAATGGCGGCAGACCTTCGGTGCGATCGACAACACCATCCGTGGCGGCCTGTGGGTGGAGAAGCTGGACCGTTCGGCACGCCGTGACTGGCACCGCCTGCTCAATGTCGGCCAGGACATCGCCTTCGACCATCAGCCGTACTGGGTGCAGTTCGAGGACAAGTACAAGGTTGACGAGCAGATGTACTACGTCGAGGACGTGGCCCGCTTCGGGCCGTTCAGTGCCCGCGTGGGCGTGAAGCAGTTCTTCGTCGACCAATCGCGCCGCCGCGTGATCGGTGCCAGCGAGCACGTCAAATCCGATTCCAGGTCCGATCCGCTGCTGTCCACCGGCTTCACCTGGGCACCGGGCGTGGAAGGCATGGAGCTGTTCGCCGGCTTCTCGCAGAATTTCGCCGCCATTCCATCAGGCGTACTTGGCGAGACCGATCCGCAGCGCTTCCGCAATGTCGAACCGGAGACCGCCGACAACATCGAAGTGGGCATGCGCATCAGCCGCTGGCCGCTGACCGCCTCGGTCACGCTTTACAACATCAAGTTCGACAACCGCATCGTCTACCTGCCGGCGGGCTTCGTCAGCGGCATCGACTACTTGGGCGAGACCGACGGCGTCTATGAGAACTTCGGTGGCGTGGAAAGCAACGGCCTGGAAGCGGCGTTCGGCTATGGGTGGGACAATGGCTGGCGGATCAACGCGGCCTACACCTACAACCGCTCCAAATACCTGGGCAGTGGCAATGCCGCCCGCGATACCCAGCTGGGCATCGTCGACGGCGCCAAGGTGATCGGCCAGCCGGAGAACACCCTAGTGCTGTCGGCCGACTGGCAGGGCGCCAACTGGAACTTCGGCCTCTCCGGACGGTACCTGGGCACGCGCTACCTTGATGCCGCCAACGTCAACAAGCTGCCCTCGGCCACCGTGTTCAATGCCAACATCGGTTTCGACCTGCAGGGCCTGTCGCCGCGCCTGAAGGGCATGGGTGCCAACCTGGTGGTGAGCAACCTCACCGATAAGCGGTATCTTGCGGGGGTGGACGGCCGTGAAAACGCCTTCATCGGCGCCCCGCGCACCGTCGGCATCTCCTTCCGCGTGGACCTGTGAGTGAGCCCGTGACCGATATCGGCCGACGCCGGTTGTTGCAGGCCGGCGTTGCCGCCGGCCTTTCTCCGCTGCTGCCGAGCATCGCCCGGGCCGCAGCGATCGCCCCCGCCGCGCAGACGCGCAGCCTCGAAGACCTGCAGCACATCGTGGTGTTCATGCAGGAGAACCGTTCGTTCGACCACTACTTCGGCACGCTGCCGGGCGTACGTGGTTTCGGTGACCGCTTCGTGGCCCCGGCCCCCGCGCTGCAGGCCGGTGGCCGCGCGCGCAACCTGTGGCTGCAGCCCGATGCCAGTGGCACGCGGGCGATCGCACCGTTCCCGCTGGATACCGCCGCGCACTTCGGCTACATGCGGGTGGAAGGCACGCCGCACACCTGGGCAGACGCCCAGCGTGCCTGGGACCACGGGCGCATGGGGCACTGGCCGAAGGCCAAGCAGAACCACTCCATGGGCTACTTCCAGCGCAGCGACATGCCGTTCCAGTTCGCGCTGGCCGATGCGTTCACGATCTGCGACGCCTATCACTGCGCGATGCAGGCCGGCACCAATCCGAACCGGGTATTCCTGTGGACCGGCCACAACGATGCACAGGCCCGCGCCGGCGGCCCGGTGATCGCCAACTCGCATGACAACTTCCCCGAACACGGCGGGCATCCGGCGTCATACCACTGGACCAGCTATGTCGAGCGCCTGCAGACGGCCGGCGTGTCCTGGCAGATCTACCAGGACATGGCGGACAACTTCACCGACAACCCGCTGGCCGGCTTCGAGGCGTTCCGTCGGGCGTACAGTGCTGCACCCGGGCATGACCCGCAACTGCGCGCACGCGGGGTCAGCACCCGTGGCCTGCCACAGCTACGCCAGGACGTACTCGACGGGCGCCTGCCGCAGGTCAGCTTCATCATCGCCGACGCGGCCGGCAGCGAGCACCCCGGACCCTCCAGTCCGGCGCAGGGCGCGGCCTATACCGCGCGCGTGCTGGATGCGCTGACTGCCGATCCGGAAGTCTGGAGCCGCACCGCCCTGCTGCTGATGTTCGATGAGAACGACGGCTTCTTCGACCACATGCCGCCACCGGCACCGCCTTCGCCGGTGGATGGCGGCTGGGCGGGTGCGTCCTCGGTCAGTACCGAGGGCGAATACCACCGCCATCCCGCACCGGGCGACGAGAAGTACGATGCCGCCGAACTGCGCGGCCGCCCGTATGGACTGGGCCCGCGCGTGCCGCTGTATGTGATCTCGCCATGGAGTCGGGGTGGCTGGGTCGACTCGCAGGTCTACGACCACACCTCGGTCATTCGACTGATCGAACGCCGCTTTGGCGTGGCCGCACCGGACATCTCGCCGTGGCGCCGCGCGGTCTGCGGTGACCTGACGGGTGCCTTCGACTTCGCCCAGCGCGATACCCGCCCGTTCGTACGCGGCCTGCCCGACGTGAGCGCGGTGGCCGCACGCGCCGCTGCGTTGCCAGGGCGAACCGTGCCCGCGCTGCCGGAGGGGCTGAAACCAGCGAAGCAGGAAGTCGGCATACGCCCGGCGCGCGCCCTGCCCTATCGGCCGCAGGCATCGATGGCTGCGGTGGACGCCTCGGGCGTGGATCTGGCGCTATCCTGCGAAGGCGCGGCGGCAGTGCTGCATGTCTACGACCGGCTGCGGCTGGATGCGGTGCCGCGCCGCTACACGCTGCTCCCGGGCATGGCGCTGCGCGAGCGCTGGCCGCTTGATGCCCAGGGCCGCTATGACCTGTGGCTGCTGGGCCCGAACGGCTTCCACCGCCACTTCCAGGGGGCGGCCAAGGATCCTGCGCTGCAGGCTTCAATTGATCGCACGGATGGCCAACTGCGGCTGCGGCTGCGCAACCTGGGTGACGGCGCGCAGCAGGTGCGTGTGCAGCCTGGTGCCTATGCCGGGCACATGCCCGATCAGGCGCTGGTACTACCCGCACACGCAGAAACCGCGTTGGCGTGGGACGCAACGCCCACGGCGGGCTGGTATGACCTGCAGATCGGCGCGGGCGAGAGCATGCTGCGCCTGGCCGGTCGCGCCGAGGATGGGCGCCCCGGCACCAGTGACCCGGCGATGGGCAGCGAGCCGTTGCGGTTCGAGCAGGATTGAAGGATCTCTGTAGAGCGGTAGATTCAGGCCTCCTGCAGCCCCGGCCGGCCGTGCTCCACCGCATAGCGCTTCCAGCTCTGCACCGCGCCATTCGGCTGCATCACGGTATCCAGCGTCTTCATGTCGCCGATCCACGCATCGCGGGTGACATCGCACAGCACGTAGCCACGCTTGTCGGTGGTCGCCTTCAGATAGGGGCTGTGCGCAAGCTGGTTCCTGGCATACGCGTCCACACCCTGGCCATCGGCGCCGGAGGTGATCGACGTGGCGAGGAACTCGCTGGAGACCACGCCCGAGTCACGGTGGTCCTGTACCAGATCGCTGGCATAGTGGCGATGCGCGTCGCCGCAGGCGGTCACCACGTTGCCGAAGCCCACCTTCTGGATGTGGTCGAGCAGGCGCCGGCGGCTGTCCAGATAGCCCGACCACTGGTCGTCGGACGACTGCACCACCCCGTCCTTCTCGCGCATGTATTTGCCCAGCGCCACCTGGTGGGCAATGGTGTGCCAGCGCGGTGCGGCATCGGCCAGGCCGTCGAACAGCCAGCGCTCCTGCTTCGCCCCCACAATGCTGCGCTCCGGCGATTCCACCTCGTCACGCAGCGCCATGTTCACCTGCTTGCTGCGGTACTGGCGGGTGTCGAGCAGGTGCAGGTCCATCAGCGTGCCGTAGCGTGCACGTCGGTACATCTGCATGTGGCCATCGCGCGGGAATGCCGAACGGCGCAACGGCATGTTCTCGTAGTAGGCCTGGAACGCCTGTGCGCGGCGCAGCAGGAATACTTCGCTGGGCGTGTCATCCTGGTCTTCGGCGCCGGCCCAGTTGTTGTCCACTTCGTGGTCGTCAAAGGTGACGAACCACGGTGCCGCCGCATGCGCGGCCTGCAGGTCCGCATCGCTCTTGTACTGGGCGTAGCGGCGGCGGTAATCATCCAGCGTGTAGATCTGCGGGCCGACGTGGTTGCGCAGGTTGGTGAACGGCTGGCCGTTCATCTTCCGCAGGCCCGGCTGGCTTTCGCCTTCGTAGATGTAATCACCATAGTGGAAGACGAAATCGAGCGGTTCCTCGGCAATGCGCCGCCACGCGGTGTAGTGGCCTTCTTCGTAGTGCTGGCAACCGGCCACCGCAAAGCGCACGCGATCCACCGCGGCCGTGGCTGCGGGCAGCGTGCGGGTGCAACCGACCGCACTGGCGTGGCCACCGACACTGAAGCGGTACCAGTAGGGCCGTCCGGGCGCCAACCCGTCCAGCTCCACGTGCACGGCGTGGCCGAGTTCGGGATGCGCCATCGCCGTCCCCTGGCGTACCACCCTGCGCATGCCTTCGTCTGCGGCCAGTTGCCACTCGACCAGCATCGGCCGGGTCGGCATGCCGCCGCCGAACACCAGCGGTTCGGTCGCCAGGCGCGTCCACAGCACCATGCCATCGGCCGAGGGATCACCCGAGGCCACGCCCAGGGTGAAGGGTGTGCTGGCAAAGCGCGGCTTGGCCAGCAGGTTGCGCGGGTTCAGCGCGGTGGCATCGCCCTGCGCGGCCAGCGCGTGTGCCGTGCCCATCCAGGCACCGGCAGCGGACAGGCCGGCCAGGGCCAGGAATCGCCTGCGATTGATCGTCTCCACGGCTGTGCCCTCAGTTGTAGATGATGTGGAAGTAGAAGAAGCGGCCGTAGTCGTCGATCTCGGTACGGAAGCGCCCGTTCGGGCCGGTGCTGTAGGTCGGCTGGGTGTTGAACAGGTTCTTGGCCTCGTACTTCAGCGTCACGTGCTTGCTGACCTTGTGGCTGAAGCCCATGTTGAAGGTCATGTACGGGTCGTAGTACGAATCCAGCCACTGGGTGTCGCCGAAGTCGACCAGCATCCGGCTGCGGTAGGTGCCGGACAGGCGCAGCTGCGCGCTCTTCCACGGCATGCGCCAGATCACCGAACCGTTGAGCGACCAGTCCGGCTGGTACAGCAGCCGGTCCAGGCGGCGCTCGGTGCCATCACTGATGCGGTAGTTGGTCTGGCCTTCCAGCCGCGTGGCGTTGAAGTACATGTCGAAGCGCTGGCGGCCCCACTGCAGGTTGCGGTTGGCCACCGCGAACTCGACACCGCGCAGCTTGGACTCATCGGTGTTCATCGGCTGGGTCACCCGGTAGCGGGTATCACCCACGTTCTCGAAGGTGGTCAGGGTGTAGATGTCGTCCTTGATCACCTTGTCGAACAGCGCCACCGAGACCAGGCCGTTGTTGCCGTTGAAATACAGGTCCCACGCCAGGTCGATGTTGGTGGAACGGCGCGGCTGCAGGTCGGCATTGCCCTGCTTGATGCTGCAGAAGCCCCTGCCCTCCTCGTCATCGCCACAGCTGGTGCTGGTGGCCTGGGCGATGTTGCTCGGCGTCGGCCGGCCCAGCGTGCGGCTGGCGGAGAAGCGCAGGCGCTGGTCCTCGGTGAGCTTGAACGTCGCATTCAACGAGGGCAGCAGGTTGTTGTAGCCACCACTCGTATTGCGGAAGGCGGAGGTATAGGTAGTGCCGCCATCATCGCTGAACGGACTGTAGGCGTCGAAGCGGGTGTGGTCGTAGCGCAGGCCGCCGATCAGCAGCAGCCGGTCCCAGGCGTAGTGCGCGGACACATAGGCATTGGTGATGTCCTCCACGTACTTGTAGTCACTGGTGAAGTTGGCATTCGGATACGCCGCATTGTTGTTGCCCAGTTTCGGCAGCAGTTGCTCGTTCCACTTGCGGTTGTCGATCAGCGGGAAGCCCGGCACGCTGCCCAGCAGCGTCGAACCCGGATACAGGTAGTCGTTGAGCGTGGCACTGCTCTTGAAATAGTCGAAGTCGATGTCCTGCCAGATCTTCAGGTGGCGGTACTCGGCGCCGGCGGCCAGGCCGAAACCTCTCGCATCGGCGTCGATGTTGTAGCTGAAGTCGGCGCGCAGGTTGTCGATGCTCTCCTTGGCATCGCGCGGGGAGACGTAGGCCTGCGCCGGATTGAGCTTGAATGCGGAACTGGTCAGCAGGCTGGAATCGGAAACGGCCACCGCGTTGGGGAATCCGTGGCTGTCGTTCTCGTAGTCGACGAACAGATTGCTTGGATAGGCGCGCACGCCCCAGTAGACCTGGCTGTTGTGAAAGGTCTCTTCGGTATGGCCACCGCGCAGGGTCAGCCGCGAACGGTCACCCATGTCCCAGTTGAAGCTGGCGATGGCGCCACGGTTGCTGCGGTCCCAGCGGTCGTGGCGGTTCTTGATGTAGATGCTGTTGATCTGGGTGGTGCCGCTGTCTTCGGTCTGGTTGCGGACCGGAAACTTGGCGTTGCCGTACAGATCCGTCTTGTTCATCGTCGAGTTCTCGTAGAACCGGTACGAATACAGCAGCAACGATGCGTAGAACGGATCATCCGAGGGCTTCCACTCAAGCTTGGCGGAGCCACCGAAGTTGGTGATGAAGTTGGTATAGGTGCCAGTGCTGAAGTTGCCAGGCGCACGCAGCCCGTTCCAGCCCTTGGCCTGGTCCGGGCCCGTGGTACCGTCGGTAAGGTATTTGCCAGCGTCGTTGTAGTAGTAGTTCGACTCCACCCAGCGCTTGACGCTGTTGCGCGAACGCTGCTCGTAGCGTGCCACCGCAACGATGCCAAACTCCTGGTCGACACCAAACTGGTTGGAGAACACCATCTTGGCGCTCTTGCCGAAGTGGCCCAGGGTCTCGTGGTTGCCGCCTGCGCTGCGCTCGACGTTGGTCTCGGCGGTGGAATAGATGCCTGCCACATCGGCAAACACGTACTTGCCTGACCGGTCGAAGGCACTGCGGCTGATGATGTCGATCACGCCGCCGATCGCATCCGGTGCCTGCTCGGCACTGAAGCTCTTGTAGATGTCGGTACGGGTGCCGATGTCGCTGGGAATCAGCTGCAGGTTGTTCATGCGCTCGCCCGAGCCACTGCCCCCCACGCTGGCAATCGCGATGCCATCGATGGTGGTGTAGTTGAGGTTGGCCTGCACGCCGCGCACGGTCACGTAACGTGGCTCGCCGGCATCCTCCACCGCACTCAGCCCTGGAGCGGCCATCAGGCTCTCGGCCAGGGTCTCGTCGCCGTAGCTGTCCATCTCGTCATACACCACCGAATCCTTGATCACCGGCGACGACTTCTTCTGGTCGATGACCTCATGTGCGGCAATCACCTTCACCGTGTCCAGGGTCGGCGCCACCATTGCCTCGGCCTCGCGCGGCTTCGGCGCGGCCGGCTTCGGTTGGTTGCGAGCTGGCGCCGGATCGATGGCGATGACATTGCCATCCACCACGGTGTACCCCAGGCCGGTACCGGCCAGCAGCGCGTCCAGCGCCTGCCTGACGGTGGCACCGCGCGGCACCGCACCGGCCATGCGGGCATCACCGCCGGCCGAGTACAGGAACTGCACCCCGGAACCGCGCGACAGCTGCTCCAGCGCACGCGCCAACGGCTGCGCCGCGATCGGCGTGGATATACGCGCCTCCAGGCCATCGGCACCGGCGGCGAAGGCCAGCGGCACGCTGCAGGGGGACAGGGCGAGGATGATCGACAGGTAGAGCGTGTTGCGCATCACGGGTCCTTGGAAGAGAGAAGGCAGCAGGTGCCCCTGCGCGGATCGGCAGCGGCTTCTCCCAAGTAAGAGCCGGCATCCACCGAAGTGGAGAACGCGGATTCGATGAATTTTTTCTGACAGTCCACGACCGCACGGGCCTCAGCGGCTGCCAACCCGCACGGTGTCGCCTTCGCGCCTCACCACGAAGCGCGGGTCGCGTTCGAGGAAGGCCTCCAGCGCACCGATGCGATGCGCATCGAGGCTGCCGGACAACCGTGCCGATGCCGCACCTTCGTCCAGCACGCGTACCTGAACCTGGTTGTGCCGGTTGAAGGCAGCGGCCACCTCGTCAAGCCGCTCGTCGAGGAAGGACACCTTGCGCTGCTGCCAGTCCAGCAGCATCGACAATGGCAGGTCCAATGACTCGACCGCATGGCTGCGCGCGTCGACCTGCACCACCCGGCCTTCGCCCAGTTGCGCAAGACGCCGGGTGTCCACACCCAGGCTCCATACCTCCACCTCGCCGGAGACCACGCCGATGCGCGTGCTCTGCAGCCGTCGCGATACATCGAACACCGTGCCGATGTCGCGGATCTCCAGACCGTTCACCGCCACCTCGAACGGACGGCGGTCGCGGGCGATGTCGAACGTTGCCTCACCCTGCAGCAGCTCCACCTTGCGGCTGAACCGGCCCATGCGTACCCGCAGGCGGCTGTCCGCGTTGAGCCGCACCTGGGTCTGGTCGGGCAGCACCAGGTCGCGAAGTTCACCCTGTCCGGCACTGTAAAGCTGCTCGGTGGGCATCACCTGCGGAACCAGGCCCACGCCGAGCAGGGTGATACAGGCTGCGGCAGCCGCCACCCACCAGCGCGCACGACCGCGACGCGGCACAGCGCGCGGCGGCGCGTGCACGCTACCGAACAGCGGTACCACCTTGGCGGCGACCTGCCGCGGTGGAACCGCCGCGTCGTCAGGCAACGGCGATTGCAGCGCCTCGCCCACCTGCCGGTGCAACGCAAGGGCGTGCATGTAGGCGCGCACGTGCTCCGGCGAGCGCTTCATCCAGTCCAGGAACGCGAGGCGCCCGGCCTCATCCAATGGCCCCTCGCGATTGCGCAGGAACCAGATCATGGCCTCGCAGGCGATCGTGTCGTCGGCCACGGGCGATGAGGTCCGGTTCATGTGAGCTCCCTGGCGCCCAGCGCCTTCCTGCATGCCTCCAGCCCCTTGCCGATGTGCTTGCGCACCATGTGCACCGACACCTGCAGCTGCTGGCTGATTCGCGGGCAGTCCAGCCCGTCGCGGTAATGCAGCTCCATCACCCGCCGCGTGGTCGCCGGCAGTCGTGCGATGGTGCTGCGGATGTCGTTCCAGCGCTGCGCACGCTCGAATTCGCCTTCGATGTCTTCTTCGCTTTTCAGCACTTCGGCCAGCAGGTCGACGTCTTCCAGCGGCGGCAGCGACGACCGCGCGCGCGCATGCTCGCGCGCCAGGTTGGCCGCCACGGTGAACAGGTAGGCTTCCGGGTTCTCGACCGCATCGGCATCCTCGCCGGTGCTGCGCAGCAGGCGCAGGTAGACCTCCTGCGCCAGGTCTTCGGCATCCTCGCTGGCCGAACCGCGACGCAGGAAGAAGCCACGCAGCAGCCGGCGCCGCAGTTCGTAGCTCTTCTCCCAGATCCTCACGCTGTTCACGGCCGGCCAACCACCCCGAGGCTGGAAAGCCCCGCAGGGTGACCGCCATCGATGACAGTGGCGTTTCAACGACCGGCAGGCAGCCGCTAGAATGCGGCCCCTGCAATGTCCCGGCAGCCCGCACAAGGAGTGCTCCCATCAACGCACGCACCGCCATCAACACCTTCAGCAGCCTGCTGTTCCTGCTGCTGGTCGCCCACACCACCGCCTACCAGCAGCAGATGTGGCCGCCCAGCCGGGTCATCCATGTGCATCCGGTGATCGTCGTCCTCGCCTATGCGCTGGGTGTGCTCACGCTGCTGTTGTGGATCGGCGGTCGTCGTGCACCGGAACCCGCCCAACGCCTGGCGCGCTGGTTGCCCATCGTCGCCTGGTGCCTGCTGGGCGTCGGCGTGGCGATCATCCCGGTGTTCCTGCCGGGGCTGTCCCCGGCCTGATCAGTGGCCGCGCCCAGCGCATCGGCCCATGATACGGCGCGCGGCACCAACCCTTGCTTGCCAGAGACCCAAGCCTTGCACGCCTACCGAAGCGTGGGGGGCAGGCCTACGCTTGTCTTCTCGGTGGCCGCCACGGTCGCCCTTCGCGTCACGGCGCCCGCCGTTGCGACCCCGCTCCAGTGCCGTGCGCCCTGCCGGTGTTGTCGCCCAGGCAGACGTCCGACCGGCGCCCTCTGGAGACAGCCATGAACCAAGCCCTCATTCCCTTCGATACCGATCCACTGGAAACCCAGGAGTGGCGTGAATCGCTGGAGGCGGTGATGCAGGCCGGCGGCCGGCCGCGCGCGCACTACCTGATCGACCAGCTGAGCGATCTGGACGCCCGGCAGCACGGCGACCTGCATACCCGTGCCTGGACCGCCTACGTCAACACCATCCCGCCCGAGCGCCAGCCGGCCTACCCGGGTGACCTGGCCATCGAGCGCCGCCTGAACGCGATGATCCGCTGGAACGCGATGGTGATGGTGCTGCGTGCCGGCAAGCACTCCAACGTCGGCGGCCACATCGCCACCTACCAGTCGGCGGCTGTGCTGTACGACGTGGGCTTCGATCATTTCTTCCGTGGCCGTACTGACACCTTCGACGGCGACATGATCTACATCCAGGGCCACTCCGCGCCGGGGATCTACGGCCGCGCGTACGTGGAAGGCCGCATCGATCCAGCGCGCATGGACAACTTCCGCCGCGAAGCCGGTCGCGAAGGCCTGTCCTCGTATCCGCACCCGCGCCTGATGCCGGAGTTCTGGCAGTTCCCCACCGTGTCGATGGGGCTGGGCCCGCTGACCGCCGCCTACCAGGCGCGCTACATGCGCTACCTGGAATACCGCGGCCTGAAAGAACACCAGGGCCGCAAGGTCTGGGCCTTCCTCGGCGACGGCGAGATGGACCAGCCCGAATCGCTGGCGGCAATTTCCCTGGCCGGCCGCGAGCGGCTGGACAACATCGTGTTCGTGGTCAACTGCAACCTGCAGCGCCTGGACGGTCCGGTACGCGGCAACGCCAAGGTCATCCAGGAACTGGAAGGCACCTTCCGCGCGGCCGGCTGGAACGTGATCAAGCTGATCTGGGGCAGTGGCTGGGACGACCTGCTGGCCCGCGACCACAGCGGCCTGCTGCGCCAGCGCATGATGGAATGCGTGGACGGCGACTACCAGACCTTCAAGTCGCAGAGCGGCGCCTACGTGCGCGAGCATTTCTTCGGCCGCTACCCCGAGCTGCTGGAGCTGGTCGCGCACATGAGCGACGACGACATCTGGGCGCTGGCACGTGGTGGCCACGATCCGCAGAAGGTGTACGCCGCCTACCAGCAGGCGGTGAACACCAGCGGCCGGCCGACGGTGATCCTGGCCAAGACGGTCAAGGGTTTCGGCATGGGCGAAGCCGGCGAAGGCCAGAACATCAACCACCAGCTGAAGAAGATGAGCGCCGATGCGGTGCGCGCCTTCCGCGACCGCTTCAACCTGCCGGTCAGCGACGACCAGCTGGAGGAGATGCCCTATCTGCGCCCGGAACCGGACAGCGCCGAAGCAGCCTACTTCGCCGAGCGCCGCCGCATCCAGGGTGGGCAGCTGCCGGCGCGCCTGGCCAAGGTCGATCCGCTGCCGCTGCCGCCGCTGTCGATCTTCAACACCCAGCTGCAGGGCAGCGGCGATCGCGGCCAATCCACCACCATGGGCTTCGTGCGCATCCTCACCAGCCTGCTGAAGGACCCGGAGTTGGGCAAGCTGGTGATTCCGATCGTGCCCGATGAATCGCGCACCTTCGGCATGGAAGGCCTGTTCCGCCAGATCGGCATCCACTCCTACCTGGGTCAGCTGTACACCCCGCAGGACGCCGGCCAGCTGAGCTATTACAAGGAAGCCAAGGACGGCCAGATCCTGCAGGAAGGCATCAATGAATCCGGTGCGATCTGTTCGTGGATCGCCGCCGGTACCGCCTACAGCAACCACGGCCTGGCCACGATCCCGTTCTACATCTTCTATTCGATGTTCGGCCTGCAGCGCGTCGGAGACCTGGCCTGGGCCGCTGCCGATGCGCGTACCCGCGGCTTCCTGCTCGGTGCCACGTCGGGCCGCACCACGCTGATGGGCGAAGGCCTGCAGCACGATGACGGCCACAGCCACGTGCTGTCGTCGGTGATTCCCAGCTGCGTGTCCTACGACCCGACCTACAACTACGAGCTGGCGGTGATCATCCATGACGGCCTGCGCCGCATGTATGTCGACCAGGAAGACATCTACTACTACATCACCGTACTCAACGAGAACTACCCGCAGCCGGCACTGCCCGAAGGCGCCGAGGCCGGCATCCTGAAGGGCCTCTACCTGCTGCACCCGGCGGCCGCCGACAGCGACTCGCAGCCACGCGTGCAGCTGATGGGCAGCGGTTCGATCCTGCGCGAAGTGGAAGCCGCGGCAGAACTGCTGCAGCAGGACTTCGGCATCGCCAGCGATGTGTGGAGCGCGACCAGCCTGACCGAACTGCGCCGCGACGGCCTGGCCGCCGAACGCTGGAACCTGCTGCACCCGGCTGAGGAACCGCGCGTACCCTACGTGCAGGAGTGCCTGCAGGGCCATGATGGCCCGGTGGTGGTGGCCACCGACTACATGAAGATCGTCGGCGACCAGATCCGTCCCTTCATCAACGACCGCCGCTTCATCGCACTCGGTACCGATGGCTTCGGCCGTTCCGACACGCGTGAGTCGCTGCGCACGTTCTTCGAAGTGGATCGCCACTTCATCGTGCTGGCCGCCCTGAAGTCGCTGGCCGACGAAGGCCGCATCGAGCGCTCGCGGATGCAGGAGGCCATCGACAAGTACGGCACCGACACCGGCAAGCGCGACCCGGCCTCGGTGTAAGGCTGCCGGTGCCATGCCCGCGGATTCCCTCCCCGTGGGCATGGCGCAGGCGGCGCCGCTACGGTATCCGCTTGAACAGGTTGGTCTGCAGGATCGGCGTGCCGTCGTGGCCGTAGAACGCCTTGGTCTCGGTCATCGTCGTACGGTCCGCCGCCACGGTATAGATGCGGGTGGAGGCCGGCGTGCCATGGTCCACCAGCTGCATCACCAGGGTATTCGGCGCCGGCAGTTTCAGGTTGGCCTTGTCCGCGCCGTAGGTGCCGGACAAGGGCCCGGGCGTACCGTCCAGCGCCAACGTGCCGTCGGATTTCATCGTCTTGCCGTCGTGCAGGACGATGTCAACGTGTGAACTCCACCGCCCCGCACCGGCGTCCTTGAACTCCAGCACCACCTGCTTCGGGCGCTGTGCTTCGGGTAACGCAGACGTGGCGATATCCAGCGACCAGCGCCCCAGCAACGGTGAGGGCCAAGCTTCCACCGCCAGCGCCGGAACGGCGGAGAGCGAAAGCGCAGACAACAACACAGCGGACAACAGCTTCATACGGGGCTCCGTTTGAATGAGGAAGCTCTGCGTGGGGCGTTGCGGGGCAGTGCCCAGATCGTGCCGGTCGCCAGCAGCACGCGCAAGGCGGTGCGCTGAACGAGGGAGACTCCGTCCCATCCCGAGAGGCCAAAGCACCCTGCCCCATTGAATCGAGGCGGTTTCCGCTCTTGTTGACCTGAACGGTTACGTTATAACATTTCACGTCAATTTCACGGACCGTGCCATGCGTCGCCATCTCCTTGCTACCGCCCTTCTGTTCGCCGTCCACAGCGCCCAGGCCGCGGACGAACCCACCCTCCCCACCCTCCAGGTCCAGGCCAGCCAGCCCTCCCGTATCGACAGCCGGGTCACCGTCGACAACCCACAGGCGCAGAACCGCACCCTGGGCGGCCTGCTCGAACACGTCTCCGGCGTGCAGAACAGTGCTTTCGGGCCGAACGCGGGGGCCCCGGTCATCCGCAGCCTCAGCGGCAACCGCGTGCAGATCCTGCAGGACGGCCAGTCCATCCTCGGGATGAACGCGATCAGCGGCGACATCAACATCCCGTTCGATCCGCTGTTCGTACGCAGCGTCACCGTCAACAAGTCTTCCGACACCGTGCGCTACGGCGGCAATGCGATCGGCGGCAGCGTGGAGATCGATTCGGGCCTGATCTCGCGCAGCATGGAAGACAAGGACCAGTCGATGGAACTGGTCCTGCGCAAGGGCTTCAACGCCGCCGACGCGCAGGGCTTCCGCATGAACTTCAACAACCAGCGCAACTTCTCGACCAACCTGCAGGTCTCGCGTCAGCGCATCTCGCACTACGACATCCCCGGCAACAGCAAGGCCAGTGTCTGCAACACGCGCCTGTTCCCGCCGACCGGTGGCGTGAACTCTGCGCTGGCCGACAGCTGCCAGAAGGAAGCGCGCGTCCAGCAGATCTACAACAAGGCGTCGCAGCCCTACATCGACCAGTTCATGACCGAAAACCCGGACTGGGCCGACGGCGATTTCTCCTTCTACACCAACAATCCGACTTCGGTCTGGCAGCGCCGCACCTACATCAATCCGGTCAACCCGGCCTACGTACCCGGCACGCCTTCGTACGTGCAGAAGCAGATCAACAACGACGTGACGCCCGATTACCATCACCGGTTGGGCAACAGCTACGCGAGAAATTCGCAGGTGGCGCTCGGGTCGACCCTGTTTTTCGACCGTGGTTACGTGGGTATCAGCATCGATGCCAAGGACAGCGAGTACGGCGTGCCGGGGTTCTCGATGCAGAACCTGTCGTTCGGTTCCAACTATGCCAACGGGCTGCCGGTAGGGGTGGTGATCAAGCAGGAACGCTATGCACTGGAAGCCCTGCTGCGCGATCCGCTGCCGTGGTTCGAGCGCGCCGAACTGCGCGTTTCCAAGCTGGACAACACCTCGGGCGAGCGGCTGGGTGCCACCCGCGCCAACGACTACGATTTCGAGAGCACCCAGGCCGAGCTGCTGCTCAGCCATCAGCGCGTAGGTCCGCTCAGCGGCATGCTGGGTTTCAGCCACCAGTCGCGTGATGTCACCGGCAGTGGCTCGCTGCGCTACCTGCCTGACGTCGACACCCGCAGCAACGCGGTGTTCCTGAAGGAGACGCTGGACTTCGGCTGGGCCAGTTTCGACGCTGGCGTGCGCCACGAGCGCGTTGACCATGACCTGCAACCAAGCCGCTTCAAGACCGCGCGCAATGCCGCCAACACGAAACTGCAGGACCGCGACTACCGGCTCAACAGCTACAGCCTGGGATCGTATGTCGAGCTCGGTCCGTTGTTCGCCGCCAAGGTGCGCTACTCGTCCTCCCAGCGCGCACCGGAGATCAACGAGTTGTATGCGAGCAATGCCCACTATTCGGTGATGACCCAGGAAGAAGGCAACCAGAACCTCGAGCCGGAACGCGCGAAGAACCTGGAACTGACCGGCCTGTTCCACCTTGGTGGTTTCGAACTGTCGGCCACCGCGTACCGGATGAAGTACGAGAACTATCTGTACCTGGGTTACTCGGGCGTGCAGACCGCCAACCGCCTGCCGCTGAAGTACTGGAAGCAGACCGACACCACGGTGAAGGGCTTCGAGATCGATGCCTCGCAGGCATTGGACCTGGGCCGCTACGGCACGTTGAACGTGTCCGCCTTCGCCGACGTGGTGAAGAACAAGGCCGATCACCCGGATTCGTTGCGTGCCCACAATGACGGCGAGTACCTGCCGAACATGCCGACCAACCGCTACGGCGCCACCCTGCAGTGGCAGCGCGAGGGCTGGAAGGCGCGGCTGTCCAGCACCTACTACGACACGCAGAAGTACCTCGGCCGCAACGTGAGCGAGGAAGTGCCGCTGGATGCGTTCAACCTGGTCGACCTGCAGGTCAGCCGTGAGCTGCCGGTACGCAACAGCTACATCGCCGGCATGGAGGTGTTCGTCAACGGCAGCAACCTGCTCAATCAAGAAGCACGGCCGCACAACTCGCCGCTGAAGTACATCGCGCCGCTGCCCGGGCGCGGTTTCCAGGTGGGCGTGACGGTGAAGCTCTGACGATCGAACGCGTCGGTACGCGCCTGCGGGCAAATGGCCTGCAGGCGTTCTCACCCGCCCCCCGGCGGGGTTGCGCCACATTCACCGGTTGATTCACCATCGGCAAAAGAGGAGAGCGTGATGAACTGGAAGCATGCGGTTTCACTGGCGCTGTTGTTGCCCGTTTCATCAGCCGCAAGTGCTGCGTCTGCGATCACCTACGACAAGGATGGCCGCTACGGCTATTCGATGAACCAGTCTTCCCTCACCACTGCGATGCAGCAGTCGCTGCACTACTGCGCAGCGCGATCGCGCAATTGCGGTCAGTCCGCCAGCACCACCAGCGAAGGCTATTCGGCCATAGCGACCGGCACGATTGCGTTGGGCTTTGCACTGGGCGAGAAGACGGCGGACGCCGCGCAGCGGAAGGCTGAAAGAATGTGCAGGGAACGTGCCAACGACTGCACGCTCGCGTTGCTGTGGCGGGAAATTCCACCTCGTCACATTGAACCGCCACAGCTGCCGGGTACACCCGCTCCGGCACCGGCGATGACACCTGCGCTCATGCCAACGCCTGCCTCCCGCACCGATCAGCCAGGATAGTCAGCTCCACGCTGCGAGTGTCGGATAAAGAAAAACGCCTGCAGATCGAGGATCTGCAGGCGCTTCTTTGTATCTGGCGGAGTGAGAGGGATTCGAACCCTCGATAGAGCTTTTGACCCTATACTCCCTTAGCAGGGGAGCCCCTTCGGCCACTCGGGCATCACTCCGGGGTTTTCTCCGCGTCTGGTGCGTTGCACCTCAGCGGGGCGTGAATCATAACGTTAATCGAGTGCGAAGGTAAAGCGTTATTCGGCAGAATTTTCGCTACCGGTGCCACCGGCTTCGTCACCGCGCTGGATGCGCTGATAGATCTCTTCGCGATGCACAGCAACGTCCTTCGGCGCGGTGATGCCGATACGCACCTGGTTACCCTTGACGCCAAGCACGGTGACGCTCACCGAGTCTCCGATCATCAGGGTTTCGCCGACGCGGCGAGTCAGGATCAACATTTTTGTAAGTCTCCATGGAACCGTGTGGAAGGGTATCCCCCACCGGCTTGACGCTCCGTCAAGAAGCGCTACCACGACAAAGGGAAAAGATTCGCAATGGTACCGTCAGCCGTCCCGCTCCTACAAGGAGGGGGACGGCCAGGTTCATCACAGGCGGGGGCTGACCCATTCGACGACTGCAGCCAGCGCAGTGGCAAGGGCGGGCCCGTCCTCGCCACCACCCTGGGCGAGGTCCGGGCGTCCGCCGCCCTTGCCCCCGATCTGACTGGCGATATGGGACAACAGTTCCCCGGCCTTGACCTTGCCCATTGCACTGCCGTTCACACCCGCGACCAGGGCGGCCTTGCCGTCCTGGGCGCCGGCCAGCACGATCACCGCGTCGCCCAGCTGCTGCTTGAGGCGGTCCATGGCGTCACGCAGGGCCTTGGCGTCGAAGCCCTCCAGGCGGGCAGCCAGTACCTTCACGCCAGCAACCTCGACGGCCTGGCCGGACAGATCGGCCGTGGCACCGGCGGCGACCTTGGCCTTCACGGCCTCCAGTTCGCGCTCCAGCTGCTTCTGGCGCTGGCCGAGGGCACGGATCTTCTCGACCACGTCGGCAGCGCTGCCACCGAGCAGTTCAGCGGCCTCGGCCAGGCGGGCCTCTTCGGCGTCCACGTAATCCAGCGCACCCTGGCCGGTAACAGCCTCGATGCGGCGCACGCCCGCGGAGACGCCGCCCTCGGAGGTGATCTTGAACAGGCCGATGTCGCCGGTACGGTTGACGTGGGTACCACCGCACAGCTCGGTGGAGTAGTCACCCATCTTCAACACGCGCACGTGCTCGCCGTACTTCTCGCCGAACAGGGCCATCGCGCCGAAGTCCAGCGCTTCCTGCATGCCCATGTTGTGTACTTCGGCGGCGTTGTTGGCGCGCACCTGCTGGTTGACCTTGCGCTCGATCACGGCAAGCTCTTCCGCGCTGATCGGCTGGAAGTGCGAGAAGTCGAAACGCAGGCGGTCCGGAGCGACCAGCGAGCCCTTCTGCTGCACGTGGCTGCCCAGCACTTCGCGCAGGGCGGCGTGCAGCAGGTGGGTGGCCGAGTGGTTGAGGATGGTGGCGCCACGGCGCTCGCCATCGACCTGGCCGGAGAGCACGTCGCCGACCTTCAGGCCGCCTTCGGACAGGGTGCCGACATGGCCATGGAACTGGCCGGCGAACTTCTGGGTGTCGTCCACCGCCAGGCGCACGCCGTTGCCGGTCAGTACGCCGGTGTCACCGACCTGGCCGCCGGACTCGGCGTAGAACGGGGTCTGGTTGGTGATGACGATGACTGCGTCACCGGCATCGGCCGACTGCACCGGACGGCCGTCCTTGAGCAGGGCCAGCACGGTCAGGCCGTCAGCCTGCAGGCGGTCGTAGCCCAGGAACAGGGTCGGGCTCAGGGTCGCCACCAGCTCGGCGGGCAGGGTCACGCCACCACCGAACTTGCCTGCCGCGCGCGCGGTCTCGCGCTGCTGCTCCATCGCGGCATCGAAGCCGGCAATGTCGACGGTCAGGTCGCGCTCGCGGGCGATGTCCTGGGTCAGGTCGAGCGGGAAACCATAGGTGTCGTACAGGCGGAAGGCGTCAACGCCCGGGATCACGCCATTCCTGACCTTGCCCGCGACGTCCTCGAAGATCTTCATGCCGGCGTCGAGGGTTTCGGCGAAACGCTCTTCTTCGGCCTGCAGCGCACGGGTGACGGTGTCCACCGCAGCCGGCAGTTCCGGATAGGCTTCGCCCATCTGCTCGACCAGGGTCGGCACCAGCTTGCTGAAGAACGGCTGGCGCACGCCCAGCATCCAGCCGTGGCGCAGTGCGCGGCGGATGATACGGCGCAGCACGTAACCGCGGCCTTCGTTGGACGGCAGCACACCATCGACGATCAGGAACGAACAGGCACGGATGTGGTCGGCGATCACGCGCAGCGACTTGTTTTCCAGGTCGGCGGTGCCGGTCAGCTCGGAGGCCTTGCGGATCAGGGCCTGGAACAGGTCGATCTCATAGTTGGTGTGCACGTGCTGCAGGATCGCCGCCAGGCGCTCCAGGCCCATGCCGGTATCCACGCACGGCGCCGGCAGTGGCACCAGGGTGCCGTCGGGCTGGCGGTCGAACTGCATGAACACCAGGTTCCAGATTTCGATGAAGCGGTCGCCGTCTTCATCCGGGGAACCCGGGGGGCCACCGGCGATATGGTCACCGTGGTCGTAGAAGATTTCGGTGCACGGGCCGCACGGGCCGGTGTCGGCCATCTGCCAGAAGTTGTCCGAGGCGAACGGTGCGCCCTTGTTGTCGCCGATGCGCACGATGCGCTCTTCCGGCACGCCGACCATGTCGCGCCACAGCGCGTAGGCTTCGTCATCGGTCTGGTAGACGGTGACCAGCAGGCGTTCGGCCGGCAGCTTCCAGACCTGGGTCAGCAGTTCCCAGGCCCAGGCGATCGCGTCCTTCTTGAAGTAGTCGCCGAACGACCAGTTGCCCAGCATTTCGAAGAAAGTGTGGTGGCGCGCGGTGTAGCCGACCTGGTCGAGGTCGTTGTGCTTGCCGCCCGCGCGCAGGCAGCGCTGGACGTCGGCCGCGCGCACGTAGCTGCGCTTTTCCGCGCCAAGGAACACGTCCTTGAACTGCACCATGCCGGAGTTGGTGAACAGCAGGGTCGGATCATTGCCCGGCACCAGCGGCGCCGACGGCACGATGGTGTGGCCTTTGCCCTTGAAGAATTCAAGGAAGTCGCTGCGGATCTGGGAAGTCGTGAATTTGGCGGATGCGTTCATTGGGGGCTGGCAGTCTGCGGGCCGGCGGACCCGGACCACCGGCCGCGTTGGCCAGGGTCGCGAGGGACCGCCGAAAACCTAAAGGGTATCAGGCCCGGCGCCGCCAGTCTCAGTCATCCGGGTCGTAGCGGGTCGCGCGGCGGATGCTGTCGCCGTCGAAGCCCCGCCGGGCCAGCAGATCGGCAGCCTTGCGCCGCTGTGTCAGGTCCTGCGGGCCGGCCTCGCCAAAGCGTCGGCGGACCAGATCACGGGCGTTTTCCTGCCAGTCGCCTTCGTAGCTGTCCATCGCTGCGGCAATCGCGGCACTGTCCAGGCCGTGGGTCCCCAGCTCGGCGCGGACATGGATCGGCCCATAACCGGTGTTGGCGCGCATCCTCACCAGGTTCTCGGCAAAACGGGTGTCGTCCTGCCAGCCGGCCTCGGTCAACTTGGCGACAGCGGCCTGCGCGGCTTCGTCTTCGATGCCACGGGCGGTCAGCTTGCGGGTGAGTTCCTTGCGCGAGTGCTCGCGGCGGACCAGCAGGCCCAGTGCCCGTTGCACGGGGGTCTGCTCACGCGGCCGGCGCTTGCGGCCGGTCGGAATGTCTTCGGCGTCGGACATGGGTACTCCAAGGGTGGCGCCATCCGTGGCGCCCAGCCCATCCCTGGGCGATTCGAACCTGCGGGACAGGGCAACGTCACTGACGGCGCCACCCTGCCCCACAGCAAGCCTTATTCGTCTTCGCCTTCGTCGTCGCCTTCCTCGCGGGCCGCTTCGGCCGGCTGGAATTTCTCGCGCAGCTCGGCCTCGAGCTTGGCGGCGACAGTCGGGTTGTCGCGCAGGTAGCCGCGGGCGTTGTCCTTGCCCTGGCCAATGCGTTCTTCACCATAGCTGTACCAGGCGCCAGCCTTCTCGACCAGCTTGGCATCCACACCCATGTCGATCAGCTCGCCTTCACGGCTGATGCCTTCGCCATACAGGATCTCGGTGATGACCTGCTTGAACGGAGGTGCCAGCTTGTTCTTGACGACCTTGATCTTGGTCTGGTTACCGATGATCTCGTCACCCTTCTTGATCGCGCCGATACGGCGGATGTCCAGGCGGACCGAGGCGTAGAACTTCAGCGCGTTGCCACCCGTGGTGGTTTCCGGGCTCTGGCCCGGCATCATCACGCCGATCTTCATGCGCAGCTGGTTGATGAAGATCACCAGGGTGTTGGAGCGCTTGATGTTGCCGGTCAGCTTGCGCAGCGCCTGGCTCATCAGGCGGGCCTGAAGGCCTGGCAGCTGGTCGCCCATCTCGCCTTCGATTTCGGCCTTCGGGGTCAGCGCGGCAACCGAGTCGATCACCAGGATGTCGACCGAACCCGAACGGACCAGCATGTCGGCGATTTCCAGCGCCTGCTCACCGGTGTCCGGCTGCGACAGCAGCAGGTCGTCCACGTTCACGCCCAGCTTGGCGGCGTAGATCGGGTCCAGCGCGTGCTCGGCGTCGATGAAGGCCGCGGTGCCGCCCATCTTCTGGCATTCGGCGATGGCCTGCAGGGTCAAGGTGGTCTTGCCCGAGGATTCCGGCCCGTAGATCTCGACGACACGGCCCTTCGGCAGACCACCAATGCCCAGCGCGATGTCGAGCATCAGCGAACCGGTCGGGATGGCTTCGACGGGTTCGACCACGCGGTCGCCCATGCGCATCACCGAGCCCTTGCCGAACTGCTTTTCGATCTGGCCCAGAGCTGCAGCGAGGGCGCGCTTCTTGTTCTCGTCCATCGGATTGGTCCTTGCAGAGGTCGTGTCGTTGGAGGTGCTGTCTTTGGGGGTCTTCTTTGCCATGGGTTCACTTTAAGTCGGACGTATCGCACAGGCTGAGATTCTGCCCGGCGCTCTGAAAAGAATTATCGGACATCCGTACCAACCTCAGTGGAACCAGAGAATCGCCACAAAAGACCGCGGGGTAATGCGCTATGGAACGGGTCAACGGTTGGGCCGCAGCAGGCCGCAATAGAGCCCCTCGATCGCGAAGTCCTGATCCGGCAGTACCTCGATCGGCTTGTAATCGGGATTGCGCGGCAGCAGGCGGATGCGATCCTTGGCGATCTTCAGCAGCTTGACCGTGATCTCGTCATCGATGCGGGCCACCACGATCTGCCCGGAATGGGCGTCGCGGGTGCGGTGCACGCCGATCAGGTCACCGTCGAAGATGCCCTCGTCGATCATCGAATCGCCCTGCACCTTCAGCAGGTAGTCCGGCGCTGGCGAGAAGAACACCCGGTCCAGCACCACGAAATCGTCCGAGCCGATGTCGGCGCCGATCGGCAGGCCGGCCGCAACCCGGCCCAGCACCGGCAGGCGCAGCACACTGTCGGGCAGGCCCGGCTCGGCCAGCTTCTCGACCGGCGGCGCCTGCACCAGGCGGATGCCGCGGGCCTGGCCGGGGATGCGACGGATCGCACCGGCCTGCTCCAGGGCTTCCAGGTGGTACTGGGCCGCGCGCACGCCCTTGAAGCCGAACGCACGTGCGATTTCAGTCTGCGAGGGCGGCGCGCCTTCGCTCTCGATACGCTCGGCGATCAACTGCAGGATCGCCTGCTGGGTGTCGGTCAGGTCCATGGTTAGTAGTATTACTACTAATATCCGGGACTGCAAGTGCCGCAAACGACATGGAGTGGCGCGGGCCTGTTGGGCCGAGGCATGCTCGGCAAGCGTCGCCGGGTATGGCCCGGCACCAGGAGCAAAGGCAGCCGACCAGCGGTCGGCTCTACAGGAATCGCGCAGCGATTCCGCGGTTCCCGCTGGGAACCGCTGCGGTAAACACACTCAGGTGTGTTTACCGCTTCTCCATATCGAGAACAGGATCCACACGCCGCAGAAGCCGGCGCCGATGAAGCCGCAGACGCCCAGCGCCAGCAGCCAGCGGCTGGAGACGCCGCCGACGCTGTGCATCACGATCGAGGAACCGATGATCAGCGCAGCAGTGACGATGCCCATCACCAACCGGTTCGCTGCGCGGTTCACCTGTTCGCCGAAGCCCTGCAGCGCCGTGGTTTCCACCTTCAACTGCAGGCGTCCCCGGCGCGCCGCCTGCACCAGCTTGCGCAGGTCGCGGGGAAGCTCACCGGCGAAGTCGACCAGGCCCAGCAGGCTGCGGCGGCCGCGCTTGAGCAGCGCCTTGGGCGCATAGCGCTGCAGCACCACCCGCTCCAGGAACGGGCGCGCGGCACTGGCCATGTCGAAATCCGGGTCCAGCTGCCGGCCCATGCCTTCCAGGGTCAGGAACGCCTTGATCATCAGCGCCAGGTCAGCCGGCAGGGTCAGGCTGTAGCTGCGCAGCAGCTGGGTGATGTCGCCCAGCATCAGGCCGATGCGCAGGTCCTTCAGCGGCACGCCACGGTATTGATCTACGAACTGGCTGATGTCGTGCTGCAGCCTGTTCTCGTCCACCTCAACACCGCCGGCCCAGTCCAGCAGCACGTCGGCCACGCCCTGCGGATCCTGCTCGACCAGCCCGTGCAGCAGCTGCGCCACCTGGAAACGCCGGACTTCCGACAAGGCGCCGACCATGCCGAAATCAATCACGCCGATGCGGCCATCACGTACATAGATGATGTTGCCCGGGTGCGGATCGGCGTGGAAGCTGCCGTCCTCCAGCACCATTTTCAGCACGATGCCGGCGCCACGCCGTGCCAGCTCGCGCCGGTCCAGGCCCGCCGCATCGACGCCGGCCAGGTCTCGGCCAGGAATGCCCTCGACGAAGTCCTGCACGTTCAGGCTCTCGCAGGTCCACTGCCAGTGCACCTTCGGAATCAGTATGTCGTCACGGCCGCTGAAGTTGCGCGCGATGCGCTCGGCATTGCGGCATTCCGCCGCGAAATCCAGTTCGCGGCGCAGCGACACGGTGAACTGCTGCACGACCTCGGCCGGGCGGTAACGACGCAGGTCCGGCAGGCGCGCCTCGACGATCTCGGCCAGGCGGGCCAGCAGACGCAGGTCGGCCTCGACCACATCGCGGATGCCGGGGCGCCGCACCTTCAGCACCACCTCGCGACCATCATGCAGGCGCGCGCGATGGGCCTGCGCCAGCGAGGCGGCAGCCATCGGGGTTTCATCGAGGAACGCGAACACCTCTGCAGGCGGTGCGCCAAGGTCGGCCTCAAGCTGCTCACGGATGTCCGCATACGGCAGCGCAGGTACCGCGTTCTGCAGTTCGGACAGCTCAGCGATCCATTCCGGCGGCAGCAGGTCAACGCGCGTCGCCAGCACCTGCCCGAGCTTGACGAAAGTGGGACCGAGATCCTGCATCGCGCTGCGCACGCGCACTGGTGCGGTCATCCGCAACAGTTCCTGCCGCTCCTCGTTCCAGTGCAGAAGGCGCCCTGCCCGCTCCAGCGTACTGGCCAGGCCGATGCGCCGCACCACGTCGCCGAAGCCATAGCGGATCAGGACGACGGCAATTTCCTGCAGTCGGCCCAGGTCGCGGACCGTGCCCAGCGTTTCCCACATCATGCGTGCTCCGGACGATTACCGGAGCAGCATGTCACAGCTGGGCGTCGATACCGCGCAATGCCGCCGCCACGGTTTGCCGGCGGATGGCTTCGCGGTCGCCATCGAACTGGAACAGTTCGGCGCGGGCGTAGCCGCCGCGGCGCTTCCAGCCGATCCAGACACTGCCGACCGGCTTGTCCGGGCTGCCACCGCCAGGACCCGCGATGCCGGTCACCGCCACGGCGATGCCGGCACCGGAATTGACCAGTGCGCCGGACACCATTTCCAGCACGGTTTCGCGGCTGACCGCGCCGAACTGCTCCAGCGTCTGCGCACGCACGCCCAGCAGGCGCTGCTTGGCTTCGTAGCTGTAGACCACCATGCCGCAGTCGAAGAACGCCGAGGAACCGGCGATGTCGGTCATGCACTTGGCAATCCAGCCGCCACTGCAGCTTTCAGCGGTCACCAGCTGCAGCGAGGCCTGCTGCAGGCGCTGCCCGAGCGCGGCGGACTGGGCGTTGAGGTCGGCGTCGGTGGGGATGGACATCGGCATGACGGTGGGGTGAAGAACCTGCACGTTGTACCGCAGATGACAGGCGGATGTCGCGCCCCTCCAGCACGGTGGTTGCCGGCCAGCGGCCGGCACTACCGGGGATTGGCCGCTACCTCACCACTCCGGCAGCTTCTCCGGCAGCAGCGCCCGGATCGGCGCGCCGTCGGCACTGGCGGCCAGCTTTTCGGCTTCGGCGATCGGAAGGTCGACCTGCAGCAGCCAGCCGTCTTCATCGGCCTGCTCGCTGCGGATCACTTCCAGCTGGTGCAGCCGCGCGCGCAGGCGGCCGGCATCGGGTGGCAGGCGCAGTTCGCCGGTGACGTGCTGCAGGCCCAGGCGCTTGCCCAGCACCGCCTGCAGCAGCTCCAGGCCCTGCCCGTCGCGTGCGGAAATCCACACCCGCTCGCGGCGCGATTCGTCCGGGATGCCATCCTGGCCGTCGTGGCGGACGTCGGCACCGTCGATGCGGTCGATCTTGTTGAACACCAGCAACTGCGGCAGGTCACCGGCACCGACTGCGGTCAGTACCTCGTCGACCTGTGCGATGCGCTCCTCGCGGTGCGGATCGGCGGCGTCGACCACGTGCAGCAGGAAATCCGCCTCGCGCGCCTCGGACAGGGTCGAGCGGAACGCCGCAACCAGGTCATGTGGCAGGTCGCGGACGAAGCCGACGGTGTCGGCCAGGACCACGTTGCCACCCGGAACCGCAATGCGGCGCACGGTCGGATCCAGCGTTGCAAACAGCTGGTCGGCGGCATAGGCCTCGGCGCCGGTCATGGCGTTGAACAGGGTCGACTTGCCGGCGTTGGTGTAGCCCACCAGGGCCACGCGCGGCAGCTCGCTGCGCACACGCGCACGGCGCATCTGGGTGCGCTGCACTTCGACCTTTTCCAGGCGTTTCTGCAGCTGCTCCACGCGCTTCTGCAACAGGCGGCGGTCGGTTTCCAGCTGGGTTTCACCCGGGCCGCGCAGACCGATCGAACCGCCGCGCTGGCGCTCCAGATGGGTCCAGCCGCGCACCAGCCGCGTGGCCAGGTGACGCAGCTGCGCCAGTTCGACCTGCAGCTTGCCTTCGTGGCTGTGCGCACGCTGGGCGAAGATGTCCAGGATCAGGCCGGTACGGTCGATCACCCGGCGCTCGAGGAATCGTTCCAGGTTGCGCTCCTGGCCCGGGCTCAACGCATGGTTGACCAGGATCAGGTCCGCACCGCTGGCGTCGGCTGCGGCCTTGATCTCGTCCAGCTTGCCGCTGCCGATCAGGGTCGACGGATTCGGACGGTCCAGGCGTGCAGTGATCGTCGCGGCGATGCTGGCCCCAGCCGAGCGGGCCAGATCACCGAATTCTTCCAGCACATCGTCTTCCAGCTTGCCGAAATGGGGCTGGATCAACAGGGCGTGTTCGCCCTTTTTCGAGCGGTCAAACATTCACCGCTCCGGTATTACTCGTCTGCTTCATCACCTGCCTGACCACCTTCACCCGACTGCACGTAACCACCGCCCGGGCCAACCTTCACGTTGCGTGCCGGAACGACCGTGGAAATGGCGTGCTTGTAGACCATCTGACTGACCGTGTTGCGCAGCAGGACCACGAACTGGTCGAACGACTCGATCGTGCCCTGCAGCTTGATGCCGTTGACCAGGTACACCGAAACCGGCACGCGTTCGCGCCGCAGTGCGTTCAAGAAAGGATCCTGCAGCGATTGCCCCTTGGACATTGCACACTCCTGATTATTGTTCTTATTGGGTTGCCGACGGTTGCCACGGCCCCCGAGCCGCCCGCCGACCGATGATGTTACACGGCTGGCGGGGGTTCAGCGTGCGACGAAGGTCGACACCGCGCCGGCCAGGCGCTCCCCATCGACATGGGGGTCGAACCAGCGCGCATCAAGCTCGCCGCGCAGCCAGGTCAGCTGGCGCTTGGCCAGCTGCCGGGTGGCGAAGATCGCCTTGTCACGGAAACGGGCGGCATCACCCTCCCCGTCCAGGTATTCCCAGGCCTGGCGATAGCCAACCGCACGCACCGCCGGCAGGTCCAGCGGCGCCGTCACGGCGGCCATTTCCGGCATTGCACGCAGTGCCCGCACCTCGTCCAGGAAGCCCTGCGCCAGCATGGCGTCGAAGCGCGCCTCGATGCGCTGGTGCAGTACCGCGCGGTCACGCGGGGCGAGGATCAGCTTGAGGGTGCGCACCGGCAATGGCGCGACGCCCGGCCGGCGCTGCCATTCACTGATCGGCGTGCCGGTGAGGCGATAGACCTCCAGCGCCCGCTGGATGCGTTGCGGGTCGGTGGCATGGATACGTGCGGCTGCGGCTGGATCGACCTTGGCCAGTTCTGCGTGCAGTGCCGCCCAGCCCCGCTCGGCCGCTTCGGTGCTGAGTGCTTCGCGCATCACCGGGTCGGCCTCCGGCATCGGCGACAGGCCCTGCAACAGGGCCCGGAAGTACAGCCCCGTGCCACCTGCCAGGATCGGCGTTTTGCCGCGTGCCACGATGTCGGCCACGACGCGGCCGGCATCGGCGGCGAACTCGGCCGCCGAATAGGTCTGCCACGGATCGCGCAGGTCCAGCAGATGGTGCGGCGCCTGCGCCCGCTCGGCCGCATCCGGCTTGGCCGAGCCGATATCCAGATGCCGGTAGACCAGCGCCGAATCGACGCTGACGATCTCGCCATCCAGCTGCTTCGCCAGGGCGATCGCGGTGGCGGTCTTGCCACTCGCGGTCGGCCCCATCACGGCGATCGCCAGTGGCCGCCGGTCGATGCCCATCAGTCTTCGTCCGGCCAGCGGATCGTCGGCGTGGCGTCGGCGCGCGGCGTTGGCACGGCCTCGACTGCCTGCCAGATCTTCAGTGCATCAACGGTGGCGGTCACGTCATGCACGCGCACGATGCGTGCGCCGCGCTGCACCGCGATCAGGTGCGCGGCCACCGAGGCGGCCACGCGCTCGGACGGCGTGTCGCGACCGGTCAGTTCGCCCAGGCTGCGCTTGCGCGACAGGCCAGCCAGCATCGGCACGCCCAGCTCCAGGAACCGCTCGGAGCGTGCCAGCAGGGTCATGTTGTGGGCAGTGGTTTTGCCGAAACCGAAACCGAGATCGATCAGCAGGTTCTTCTTCGCAATGCCCGCCATCTCGGCAGCGAACAGGCGCTGGACCAGGAAGCCGTGCACCTCGGCGACCACGTCGTCGTAATGTGGATCGGCCTGCATGTGGCCTGGCTCGCCCTGCATGTGCATCAGCACCACCGGCACGCCGGTTGCAGCGGCGGCGTCCAGCGCCCCTTCCTGACGCAGGCCGTAGATGTCATTGATCATGCCGGCGCCAGCCGCCACGGCCGCGCGCATCACTTCCGGCTTGAAGGTGTCGATGCTGATCGGCACCCGGGTGCGTGCGGCCAGCTGCTCGATCACCGGGATCACCCGGCGCAGTTCCTCCTCCACCGATACCGGCGCAGCGCCCGGCCGGGTCGATTCGCCGCCGATATCGAGCAGGTCCGCGCCCTCCTCGACCAGCTTCAGGCCATGGGCGACCGCAGCCTCGGTGGTGTCGTGCGCGCCGCCATCGGAGAACGAGTCCGGGGTGACGTTGACGATGCCCATGACCCGGGCACGGTCGAGGCGCAGGATGCGGCCGGCGCAATCGAGCTGGGGCGAGGTATCGAACATGGGCAATCCTGCAGGGACAACGGCGGGTAGTTTAGTTCGGCAGGGCGGCGCCCTGCACCCGCAGAGGCAACGGCCACAGCAAAAGCCCGAGCAACAGCAGAAGCTGGTTTCCTGAGGGTAGCCGGGGTGGGTCCGGTTGCGGGGGCCGCTGCAAGTACGTCCATGTAAGCTCGGTCGCCGCATCCATGCGGCTCACGCCCCCGCAACCGGACCCACCCCGCCTTCGACAGATCTCCGCGATCTGCAGTAGATCCACGCCATGCGTGGATGAATCTCCATCGGAATCGAATATTTCGAATTGGAATCGAAATGCATCCACGCATGGCGTGGATCTACCGTGTCGACCAAGGTCGACACCTACCAACAGCAGCAGGAATCTGTCAGAGGTGGGGCGGTGTGGGCTGGCAGGACCGTTGGCGCCATGGATGGCGCCATCGAGCCCCCAGGGACGGGTTTACGGCGTGTCCTGCCAACCCACACCGCCCCGCCAAACCACGGAATGCCGCTGTCGCTGTTGCTGTTGAGGTTGCCGGCCAGCGGCCGGCACTACTACGGGTGCAGGGCGAAGCCCTGCCGACACCCTCTCAACGGCGGCGGCGCTTGCGGTCCACGTACAGGGTCTTGGCGATGCTCAGCACGATGCCGACCCCGATACCCACCACGCAGCCCAGCAGCAGGTTGTCGGCCCCCAGGCCCACACCCACGCCGACCACGGTGGCGATCACCATTTCGGCAGTGTGGGAAATCGGTTCGGGCTTCGGGGCGGACATGCGGGCTCCAGCGTCAGATCGGTTCTTCGGGATGGGCCAGTGGCCCGGAAACGACGAAGCCGGGTTGCCCCGGCCTCGTCTGGTGTCACCTGCAGCGGGCCGTCAGTGCGATTCGGCCGGGCCTGCGATCGGCGGCAGCGGACGGGCGTCGCCGCCCTCGTCGTTGCCGCCATCCTTGTTCGACTTGCTCCAGCCCGCCGGCGGCGGCGGATCGCGGCCTTCCATGATCGCGTCGATCTGCGGCGCGTCAATGGTCTCGTACTGCAGCAGCAGCTGCGACATCGCGTGCAGCTTGTCGATGTTCTCGGTCAGCAGCTGGGTCGTGCGGGCGTAGGCCTTGTCGAGGATGTTGCGCACTTCCTCGTCGATCCGGCGCGCCGTGTCGTTGGACACGCTCTTGTGCTGGGTGACCGAACGGCCCAGGAACACCTCGTCGTCCTCTTCGCCATAGGCGATCGGGCCGAGCTGCTCGGACAGGCCCCACTTGGTGACCATGTTGCGGGCCATCTTGGTGGCACGCTCGATGTCGTTGGAGGCGCCGGTGGTGACCTTGTCCTCGCCGAAGATCAGCTCTTCGGCGACGCGGCCGCCGTACAGCGAGCACAGCTGCGACTGGATCGCCACGCGGTTCATCGAGTACTTGTCGCCTTCCGGCAGGTACATGGTCACACCCAGCGCGCGGCCGCGCGGAATGATGGTGACCTTGTAGACCGGGTCGTGCTCGGGCACCAGGCGGCCGACGATGGCGTGGCCGGCCTCGTGGTACGCGGTCAGGGTCTTCTCGTCCTCGCTCATGGCCATCGAGCGGCGCTCGGCACCCATCAGGATCTTGTCGCGGGCACGGTCGAAGTGGTCCATGCGGACTTCCTTCTCGTTGCCACGCGCGGCGAACAGGGCCGCCTCGTTGCAGAGGTTGGCCAGGTCCGCACCGGAGAAGCCCGGGGTACCACGCGCGATCACCATCGGCTCGACGTCGTCAGCCAGCGGCAGCTTGCGCATGTGGACCTTGAGGATGTGCTCGCGGCCCTTCACGTCCGGCAGGCCGACCACGACCTGGCGGTCGAAACGGCCCGGGCGCAGCAGCGCCGGGTCCAGCACGTCGGGACGGTTGGTCGCGGCGATCACGATCACGCCTTCGCCACCCTCGAAACCGTCCATTTCGACCAGCAGCTGGTTCAGGGTCTGCTCGCGCTCGTCGTGACCGCCGCCCAGGCCGGCGCCACGGTGGCGGCCGACGGCGTCGATTTCGTCGATGAAGATGATGCACGGCGCGTGCTTCTTGGCCTGCTCGAACATGTCACGCACGCGGCTGGCGCCGACGCCGACGAACATTTCCACGAAGTCCGAACCGGAGATCGAGAAGAACGGCACCTTGGCTTCGCCGGCGATGGCCTTGGCCAGAAGCGTCTTGCCGGTACCCGGCGGGCCCACCATCAGCACGCCGCGCGGAATCTTGCCGCCCAGCTTGGTGAACTTGGACGGGTCGCGCAGGAAGTCGACCAGTTCGCCCACTTCTTCCTTGGCCTCGTCGCAGCCGGCGACGTCGGCGAAGGTGACCTTGATCTGGTCTTCGCCCTGCAGCTTGGCGCGCGACTTGCCGAAGGACATCGCGCCCTTGGCACCGCCGCCACCGCCCTGCATCTGGCGCATGATGAACAACCAGAAGCCGATGATCAGGATGACCGGCAGGAAATTCATCAGGATCGCGCCGAGGGAAATGCCGCTGGACGGCTCCTCCTGCACGATCTCCACGTTCTTGGTACGCAGCACGTTGATCAGGTCACGATCGAACGGCGCGGTGATGGTGGACGACTGCCCACCGCGGGTGGTGTAGGTCAGCTGGCTGGTGCCGCCACGCATGTCGCCGCCAAAGGCGACCTTCTGCACGTTGCCGCTGTCCACCTGGTCCAGGAATTGCGAGTAAGACGCGCCCTGCGCGCCGGCCCCGGAGGACTTTGGCGAGAAGCTCTGGAAGACCACCATCAGCACGACGGCGACGACCACCCATAGCAGGAGGTTCTTGGTCAAGTCGTTCATCCTCATTGGCTCCGGTGTTCCTCTCAGTGCTGGCGTTGCGTTGGGGTCGAACTTGCGTACGTTGCGAGCTTACTTCATGTGGGCGCGTTTTCCCTGACCCAAGGCATACACCTCGGGAGAGCGCTTGCGCGACGCTTCCGGCTTGCGGATGGAGACCTTGTCGTACCGGCGGCGCATGTCGCGCACGTAGTCGTCAAAGCCTTCACCCTGGAACAGCTTGATCAGGAACGCCCCACCGGTCTTCAGGTGGTTGTCGGCAAAATCCAGGGCCAGCTCCGCCAGGTGCATCATCCGCGGCTGGTCGACCGCGCCTACACCACTCTTATTGGGGGCCATGTCCGACAGCACAAGGTCTACCGGCTGATCCCCGAGCATGGCTTCAAACTGCGATAGGACGGCTTCTTCCCTGAAGTCACCATGAAGGAACTCCACGCCGGCCAGCGGCGGCATGTCCAGGATGTCCAGCGCCAGCACGCGACCGGTGTCGCCGATCTGTCTCCGCACCTGCTGAGACCAGCCGCCCGGGGCGGCACCGAGGTCGACGACCACCATGTGCGGCTTCAGCAACCGGTCACGTTCCAGCAGCTCTTCGAGCTTGTAGGCGGCGCGCGAGCGCATGCCTTCGGCCTGGGCCTTCTTCACGAAGGGGTCGGAGAAGTGTTCCTTGAGCCAGCGCTGGCTGCTTTTGCTGCGGGTAGCCATTGAAAATAGGGGCTGATGGGGTCCTCATGATACCCTGATCGCCCCATTCAACCGTGTTTTCCTGCATGTCCATCGCCCTGACCGCCTCCCAGACCCGTTTCCTGCGCGGCCAAGCCCACGACCTGAAGGCCCTGCTGCAGACCGGCGGCAAGGGTGTGACCCCGGCCTTCATCGCTGAGCTGAACGAAGTGCTGGAGCGCCACGAGCTGGTCAAGGTGAAGGTCGCTGCTGAAGACCGCGACGCCCGTGACGTGATGATCGGCGAGATCGTCGAAGCCACCGAAAGCGCGCTGGTGCAGCGCATCGGCCACGTCGCCGTGCTGTACCGCCCGAGCAAGGAACAGCGCCAGATCGTGCTGCCGCGCGGCTGATCGCCCTACTGCCATGCAGCTGAACCACGAACCGCCGGATTACGCCTATAGCCTCCGTGCCGCCGATGGCCGCTCGGCCAAGGTGAATGACCAGGCGCTGGGCAGCAGTTTCTTCCTGACCCCGGACCAACTGGTCACGCAATGGCCGGTGGTGAGCGCCACTGCGCTGCAGGTGGCTGACCTGGAGCCGATCCTGGCGCTGAATCCGGCGCTGATCGTGCTCGGCACGGGTGACCGTCAGGTGTTCCCGCCGGCGGTGGTGATGGCCGCCTGCCTGTCACGCGGCATCGGCCTGGAAGTGATGAACAATCCAGCCGCCGCGCGCACCTTCAACATCCTGGCGGGCGAAGGCCGCAAGGTCGCCGCCGCCTTCATTCTGGAAGGCTGAGGTCGAGTCGCCGGGTGGCTCCCGGCTAGCTGCCCGAAGGTGTGCAGCGGAATGCCGAGAACGCCTTGAGCCGGCCAATCAGGTTGCCGCCCTGCCCCCAGCGTATATCCATGACCTTCCAGTCCCGGTCCTGCCGCTGCAGCAGGACCCTGTCGGTCCAGCGGTAGTCGCCCACGGCCATGTCGACATGGATCCAGGTGGCGTCACCGCTCGATCCGGGCATTCCCACGGATATCGTTTCCGGTCGATCCGGCGCCAGCAGATACGGGCTCTGGTCCAGCATGTGCGGCTTTTCATCGGGCGCCGCCAGTGCGGTGCAGGCCTGTTCATATGCACGCTGCGCAGCGATGGCTGAGCGGAGGGCCTCACCCAGCAGCGGGGAAATGGCCGTTTCGTTCGACGTCGGCGCCTGGATGACGTCGTAGAGGCGGGTGACCACGTCACGTGGATCGCTGCTGGCGGCGGCCGCCAATGGCGCGATGAGCAGCACGAAAAGGGCTGTTGGGCGAGACATGCGGCACCGGATTGGGGGGGCGGGTTCCGTTGAAGCATGCCGCTTCCCTGGCTTGCCGGGAAGCTTGAGATGCGCCACTCATGGTCGCAAATGGCCACCCACGGCAGCCAGCGTACAGCGAGTCGAGCATGGCTCGACGCTACAGGTCGGGAACGCCGAGCATTGCCCGGCGCCACCCGATCCCACGGCCTCAACGCGCCGACAGGTACTGCTGCGGGTCGACCGGCTTGCCGTTGTAGCGGGTGAGCCGGCGGTGTTTGCGGCCCATGGGCCGTGCCGTCGGTGAACGCCCGGCGCGCTGCACCGGGCCGGGGATCCGCCCAGATGGCGAATCGACGATCAGCGTGCCGGCAGGTATTGCTGCGGATCCACCGGCTTGCCGTTGTAACGGATCTCGAAGTGGACCATGTCGCGGTTCGCACCGGTGCGGCCCATCTCGGCGATCTGCTCACCGGCCTTCACGCTCTGCCCTTCATTCACCAGGCGCTTGCGGTTGTGGCCATAGGCCGACAGCCACTGGTCGCTGTGCTTGATGATGATCAGCTCGCCGTAGCCGACCAGGCCGGCGCCGGAGTACACCACCACACCGTTGGCGGTGGCCTTGACCGGCTGGCCGCTGGTACCGGCGATGTCCACGCCCTGCTTGGTCGCGTCACCGGCCACGTAGCGGCCGACGATCGCGCCATCGGCCGGCCAGCGCCAGGCGATGTTGCTCTTCACCGGACCCACCGGCGCCGGGGCCGGGGCCGATGTGGTACTGCCGCCGCTGCTGCCACCCGAGCGCGGCGGGGTGACCACCGTGGTCGGCGCGCGGCCGCCGCTGGCACCGGCCGGATACAGTCGGATCACCTGCCCCGGATGGATGGTCGAGGGGTTGTCCAGGCTGTTCCAGGCAATCAGGTCGGCCGGGGTGATGTCATGGATGCGGGCCAGCGCATAGATGGTATCGCCCTTGCGCACCACCACGGTCTGCCCGGGCTTGGGCACCGAGGTCTTCGGCGTGGTCACACCACCGCCGGTGCTGCCACCACCAGGACGAACCACGGTTGCGGTGCCGCAGGCGGCCAGGGTGGAAACCAGCAACGCCAGCGCGCCGATGCGCACTCCCTTGCTCAGACGATCAGGATTCATGCGAACTTCGACCTCCATACAAGCCAGGCGATCAGCACCACCACCAACGCGGTGGCGATCCAGCCCAGCGGTTCAATCCAGCGACGCAGTGCCGCTTCAGCACGCGCACCACCGATACGGATGACCGCAGCCAGCACGAACACGCGCTTGCCGCGACCGATCAGCATGCTCAACAGGTACTGCGGCATCGGCACGCCGACGATACCCGATGCCCACGTGAAGACCTTCATCGGGATGGGCATGAAGCCGCCCAGCACCAGGAAGGTGAACACCGCCCACGGCGACTCGGCCATCTTGGCCTGCACGGTGGTGATGCCCTGCTCGATGGCCGGCAGCATGCCCAGTGCTTCGAACAACGGCTTGATCGCTTCGAAGGCATAATGACCCAATGCATAGCCAATCAGCGCGCCGACCATCGAGCCGGCCAGGCTGAGGGTGGCGAACCACCAGCCGCGTTTCGGCTGGGCCACGCACATCGGCGCCAGCATCACTTCCGGCATCACCGGAAAGATGATCGCCTCGAAGAAGCTCAACACCGTCAGGTAGGTCGGCGCGCGTTCGTGCGCCGCCCACTTCATCGCCCGCTCGTACAGCGGCCCGAAAATCTTCATGCAATCCTGCTCCGTGGATTAGTCGAGCATGCCGGACAGCAGCGGCACGAAGGTGACCGGCGCCAGCACGCGTTGTTCGATGCTGCCGTCAGCCCTGCGGTCCAGCTGCACCAGCGACTGCCCACCCGGCCCGCCGACCGGCGCCACCAGGCGGCCGCCCTCGGCCAGCTGCCCGACCAGTTCATCGACCAGTGCAGGCGCCGCGGCGGTGACGACGATGGCATCGAACGGGCCGTGCTCGGCCCAGCCGGCGCGGCCATCATCATGCTTGGTGCGGATATTCATGCCCAGCGCACGGAAGCGCTTGCGCGCCTGTCGCAGCAGGTCGCCGATGCGTTCGACGGTGTAGATCTCCAGGCCCAGCGCGCCGAGCACGGCGGCCTGGTAGCCGGAGCCGGTACCGACTTCCAGCACTTTCTTCGGCGAGACCTGCAGCACGGCTTCGGTCATGCGCGCCACCACCCACGGCTGCGAGATGGTCTGGCCGTGGCCGATCGGCAGGGCGGTGTCTTCGTAAGCGCGTGACGCCAGCGCTTCGTCGATGAACAGATGACGTGGCACCACCCGGATCGCATTCAAGGTCGACTCGTCGACGATGCCAGCCTCGCGCAGGCGATCGACCAGGCGGTCGCGCACACGCTGCGAGGTCATGCCGATGCCGACGGCTTCCGGTTGCAGGCGCAGGCGTGGGCTCATGCCGGCTGGTCCAGCGCGGCGCTGAGGCCGCCGACCCAGCTGGCCACTTTCTCCAGTGCCTGGTAGCGGGTCAGGTCGACCTGGATCGGGGTAATCGAGATGTGGCCGGTGCGTACCGCGTGGAAATCGGTGCCGGGGCCGGAGTCCTGCTCACGACCGGCCGGGCCGATCCAGTACACCTCGTTGCCGCGCGGGTCCTTCTGCGCGATGCAGCCTTCTGCGCGATGGCGGTTGCCCAGGCGGGTGACCTCGAAGCCCTTGACCTCGCTCCACGGCAGGTCCGGCACGTTGACGTTGAGGATGGTGTCAGCCGGCAACGGATCGGCCTTGAGCCGGGCGACGATCTCCACCGCAGCGCGCGCGGCGGTCTCGAAGTGTTTCGGATCGTGGTTGCGGGTGACCAGCGAGACCGCCACCGCCGGCAGGCCGAGGAAGCGACCTTCCATCGCCGCCGAGACGGTGCCGGAATAGATCACGTCATCGCCGAGGTTGGCGGCGTTGTTGATGCCGGACACGACAATGTCGGGTTCGAACTCGAGCAGCCCGGTCAGCGCCAGGTGCACGCAGTCGGTCGGGGTACCGGCCACCGAGACGGTGTAATGGTCGATGCGCTTGAGGCGGATCGGCAGGTCCAGGGTCAGCGAATTGCTGGCGCCGGAGCGATCGCGGTCGGGCGCGACCACCGTGACTTCGTGACCGGCCTCACGCAGCACCGAAGCAAGCATCCGGATGCCTGCGGCGTCGACGCCATCGTCGTTACTGACCAGGATTCGCATCTTCGATTTAACCGCTTGATTTTCCAAGAATTCGATTCCATCACCGTGCAGTGTGGGCGGGACCGTCGTACTCCCCTGCGGAAGCCGTCGACCCTGCAAGGGCATCGTCTATTGTGCCGCATGCGAGCCGCCGGTCCTACCCTGCCGGCGGTCACGGCCGACATCGAACCGTCATAGGCAGACCTGCGCCAGCGGTTTACCCTGTGCGCATGTCGCACCCTGAAGACGAAGATCCGGCCGCGTTGTTCCGCGCGGCCATCGGCGAAGTGACGCCGCTGCGCAAGGATGCCGAGCCGGCACCGGCTGCGCCCCGGCCGAAGCCGCGCGCGCGCATGGCCGAACGTGACGAGGCCGAAGCCGCCGGCGAGTTCGCCCGGCTGCTGCGCGACAGCACGCCATTGGAAGCCGGCGACGTGGCCAGCTATCGCCGCGACAACCTGCCACCACGCCTGTTCCAGCGCCTCAAGCGTGGCCAGTATTCGGTGCAGGACGAACTGGACCTGCATGGCGCCACCGCCGCGCAGGCCGAGACGCTGCTGCGCCAGTTCCTGCTGGAAGCCCATGCACACGAGTATGGCTGCGTGCGCATCATCCACGGCAAGGGATTGCAGTCCGACGGCGGTGCACCGGTACTGAAGAACCTGGTCGACCGCCTGCTGCGGCTGCGCAACGACGTACTGGCATTCCATTCGGCGCCGACCGGGCAAGGCGGCACCGGCGCGGTGCTGGTGCTGCTGGCACGGCGCTGAAAAAGGGGGACGCCATGAGTCCAGGTAGAGTCGACTGTCAGTCGACTGCTCTTCCAGCGGCAAGCGAATACCCCGCGCTGCGCGCGCAAGTCGACTGACAGTCGACTCTACCGCGCGCCCTGCTCAGGCCTGCGAGGCGTCTTCGACCGGGCCGAGCTCGTGCAGTACGGCGGTGGCGTAGCAGCCCGGCGGCAGCGCGAACGATAGCTCCAGCACGTCATCGCCCAGCCACTGGTGCTGCAACAACGCGGGGCGCAGGCGCAGCGCGCGGCGCTCCTGCTTCAGGCGCGCGTCTTCCAGGCCGGCCCGCAGTGCCTTCGATTCCTCGTCGTCGAGTGCGGCCAGCTCCAGCTCGCGTGCCACTTCGGTGCTGCGCAGCTCCCCTTCGCCCCACAGCGGTGCGCTGGGATGGATGTCGAACCGCGCGAGGCGCTCGGCCAGCACGTCGGTGTACGGCTCCGGGCCGAACACGCTGCGGCTGCCGTCCAGCATCCACACCTCGCCGTCCAGTGGCTGATCCCAGTTGCCCTGCTCCACGCGCGCAGCCAGCACGCGGTTGAACAGCGCCGATCGGGCGGCAGACAGCAGCAGTGAACGCTGGTCCTTGCGCATGCGGCGGCCACCGAACATCGCCAGTGCCGCCGGCACGTTGCCGCCGTCGCGGCCAAAGCGCTGCTCGCCAAACCAGTTCGGCAGGCCGCGCCCGGCAATCTGCTGCAGGCGTTCGCTGATCGCCGTGGCATCGCCCTGCACCTCGCGCAGCACCAGCTTGAAGCGGTTGCCGGCCAGTGCGCCACGCTGCAGCTTGCGGTTGTGCCAGGTCGCTTCGAGCACTTCGATCTCGTCACTGGCCAGCTCGGCCAGGTCCGGCGCAATGCGCTTGGGCAGGTGCACGCTGAAACGCTGGGTGGTGACCGCGTGGCGGTCTTTCATGCCAGCGTAACTCACCGCCATTTCCGGCAGGCCCGCCCACTTGGCCAGCACCTTGGCCACATGCACGGTGTTGGCACCGCGCTTTCGGATGTGCAGCAACAGGTGCTCGCCTTCGCCGGTGGCCTCGAAGGCCGGCAGCTCGTCAACCTGGAAATCGTCTGGCGTGGTGCGGATGCGCGCCGTCAACAACGGCGCACCAAATGCCAACGGCAGCGGAATCATGCCGCCACCAGCAACACGACCGCCTGTGCGGCAATGCCTTCACCACGGCCGGTGAAGCCCAGCTTTTCCGAGGTGGTGGCCTTGACGCTGACTGCATCCAGCGGCAACTGCAGCAGGCCGCCGATGCGCTCACGCATCGCCAGCGCATGCGGGCCAACCTTCGGCCGCTCGCAGATCACGGTGATGTCGGTGTTGCCGACGCGCCAGCCGCGCTCGCGCAGCAGGCTGTCGCAATGACGCACGAAGTCGCTGCTGTCGGCGCCCTTCCAGCGGTTGTCACTGGGTGGGAAATGCTGGCCGATGTCGCCCAGCGCCAGCGCACCGAGCATCGCATCGCACAAGGCGTGCAGGATCACGTCGCCATCGCTGTGCGCAAGCACGCCACAGCTGTGTGGAACGTTCACGCCGCCAAGCATGATGTGATCGCCTTCGCCGAAGGCATGGACGTCGTAGCCCTGGCCGATGCGGACGGGCGGGAACGGTGCGGTGCTCATGGATGCAACCCTTGCAGCAGGGCCACGCGGACGGTCAGCCGGCGCGGCGGGAAAGTACGAATTCGAACCGGTCCAGATCGGCCGGGGTGGTGACCTTGAAGTTGTCCTCGCTGCCTTCCACCAGCAGCGGGCGCTGGCCCTGGCGCTCCATGGCCATCGCCTCGTCGGTGACTTCAACACCGGCGGCAGCGGCGTCGGACAGCGCGCGGCTGAGCTGGTGGCGGCGGAACAGCTGCGGGGTCAGTGCACGCCAGAGGCGCTCACGCGGCTCGGTGCCATCAATGCCACCGTCGTCGCCTGCACGCTTGAGCGTGTCACGTACCGGTGCGGCCAGGATCGCCCCCACCGGGTCGGTACGACCGACTTCAAGCAGGCGGCCGAGATCGGCCGGCGACAGGTTCGGCCGCGCGGCATCGTGGACCAGTACGAACTCATCAGCGCGCACCGTCTCCGGCAGCGCCTGCAGGCCAGCCAACACCGAAGCGGCACGGGTCGCGCCACCGATGCAGGTCAGCACCGGCTTGCCCGCCCACTCGTTCCAGCCGGGCCAGTCGGCGTCGTCCTGGCCGATCACCACCATCGCCCCGGCCACGGCCGGGTGCGCCAGCAGGGCGTCCAGGGTATGGGCAAGCAGGATCTGTCCCCCTGCCTGCAGGTATTGCTTGGGCAACGGCGCGCCGAAGCGGGTGCCACGGCCCGCAGCCGGAACCACGACCCAGATGGCCGCACTCATGGCACGTCCGCCGGGTGGTCGCCAACCTGCGCACTGACACCTGCCGCGGGCTGCGCCGGATGGACCGGCGCATCCTCGACCACACGATAGAACTTCTCGCCGGGCTTGATCATGCCCAGCTCGCTGCGTGCGCGCTCCTCGATGGCGGACTGGCCTTCCTTGAGGTCCTTCACTTCGGCAGCAAGCGCGTCGTTGCGCTGCTGCAGACCCTCATTGTCCCGCTCCTGGTTGGCGACCTGGGCTTCGAGCATCATCACTTCGCCCGAATTGCCCGGACCGAACCAGAAGCGGTACTGCAGCCAGCCCAGCAGCAGGGCCAGCACCAGCAGCATCCAGCGCCAGTCGCGCATCGGCTCAGCGCTTCAGCGAAACGAACGCGTCACGACCGGCGTAACGCGCGCCGGCGCCGAGGGCTTCCTCGATGCGCAGCAGCTGGTTGTACTTGGCCACGCGATCGCTGCGGCACAGCGAACCGGTCTTGATCTGGGTGGCGGTGGTAGCCACTGCGATGTCGGCGATGGTGGTGTCTTCGGTTTCGCCCGAACGGTGCGAGACCACAGCGGCATAACCGGCGCGGTCGGCCATGGCGATCGCTTCCAGGGTTTCGCTCAGGGTGCCGATCTGGTTGACCTTGATCAGGATCGCGTTGGCGGTGCCCGAGTCGATGCCTTCCTGGAAGATCTTCGGGTTGGTCACGAACAGGTCGTCACCGACCAGCTGCACCTTCTTGCCGATGCGATCGGTCAGCAGCTTCCAGCCAGCCCAGTCGTTCTCGGCCAGGCCGTCTTCGATCGTGATGATCGGGTACTGCGCGGCCCAGTCGGCGAGGAAGTCGACGAACTGCTCGGAGGTCAGGCGCTTGTTCTCGCCGACCAGGTTGTACTTGCCGTTCTCGAAGAATTCGCTGGAGGCGACGTCCAGGCCCAGCAGCACGTCTTCACCGGCGGTGTAGCCGGCCTTGCCGATCGCTTCAAGGATGGTGTCCAGCGCTTCGACGTTGCTGCGGAAGTCCGGAGCAAAGCCGCCTTCGTCGCCGACCGCCGTGCTCAGGCCGTGGCCCTTCAGCACCGACTTCAGCGAATGGAAGATTTCGGTACCGGCACGCAGCGCTTCGGAGAACGAGGTGAAGCCGACCGGCAACACCATGAATTCCTGGAAGTCGACGTTGTTGTCGGCGTGCGCGCCGCCGTTGATGATGTTCATCATCGGCACCGGCAGCGACGGGGTCACGCCGGTCCTGGCGGCCAGGTACTGCCACAGCGCCTGCTTGTTCGATGCGGCGGCGGCGTGCGCAGCGGCCATCGAAACACCCAGCAGTGCGTTGGCGCCCAGGCGGCCCTTGTTCTCGGTGCCGTCGAGATCGATCAGGCGACGGTCGAGGCCGGCCTGGTCGGTGGCCTCAAAGCCCTTCAGCGCGGCGGCAATCGTGGTGTTGACGTTGTCGACGGCCTTGCGCACGCCCTTGCCCAGGTAACGGGTCTTGTCGCCGTCACGCAGCTCGACCGCTTCCTTGGTGCCGGTCGAGGCGCCGGAGGGAACCGCGGCACGACCGAACGAACCGTCCTCCAGGATGACTTCGGCTTCCAGCGTGGGGTTGCCACGACTGTCGAGGATTTCACGGGCGTGGATGCTGCGGATCGTGCTCATGGTCGGACCGGTTACCTGTCTGGAGAGGGGGCGACAAAACGAATGCCGCGTGATTATCCCCGGCTGCCCGCCACTTGCCAAATGGCGTGGGCGGCTTCAGCCCCAGCTGGACCCGATCACGATCAGGACCATCGACACCAGCATCACCAGCAATGCACCAGCAAGCGCCGCCAGGATGGGGCCACGCCGCCGTCGCCAGGCCAGCACCATCGCAACCGGGCTACCCAGGAAGGACAGCACCATCGTGACCAGTGCGCCCAGCAACCACCACTGCGTGGTCTGCACGCCGTTGTTCCCGTCCCCCGGCGGCCGGAAACCGGCGGTGAAGGCCAGTACGCCCACCACCAGGGCGATCCGGGTCAACACGGACAGCCCCAGGGCGATCAGGCCCCAGGGCCAGCCTCGCGCCGATGTGGTCGCATTCATCAAAGCACTCCGTAGAACAGGGCGCCGAGCCACAGCGAGAGCAGGATGATCGCCAGGCCGGCGGCCACCTTGCCGCGATTCAGCCTCCAGGCCTGCACAGCAGCAGCGATGCATCCCACTGCACCGAGCGGCTCTGCCACCAGCAGCGCAATGAAGTACGCGCGCAGATCGAGTGCGCTGCTGCCATCACCCGGCGGCCGCACGGACGCGGCACCGATCAGCACCAGCCCGAACATGCCCACAGTAAACAGCACGGCCAGGCCCAGTGCGATCAGGCCCCACGGCCACTGTTTCCAATGCCGGCGGCGGCGCTGGGTTTCCAGCGCCAGCCACGGGTCACGACTCACGCGAAGCGCGAGAAGCCGTGCTTCTTGGTCACTGCGTCGAGTTCCATCAAGGTCTCAAGCAGTGCTTCCATCTGGTCCAGCGGCCACGCATTGGGGCCATCGGACAGCGCCTTGGACGGATCCGGATGGGTCTCGGCGAACAGGCCGGAGATGCCCACCGCCACGGCGGCACGCGCCAGCACCGGCACGTGCTCACGCTGGCCACCGGAACTGGTGCCCTGCCCGCCCGGCAGCTGCACCGAATGGGTGGCGTCGAACACCACCGGGCAACCGGTGTCGCGCATCACCGCCAGCGAACGCATGTCGCTGACCAGGTTGTTGTAGCCGAAGCTGGCACCACGTTCGCAGACCATGATCTGCTCGTTGCCGGTGGCCTTGGCCTTCTCCACGACCGGCTTCATGTCCCACGGCGCCAGGAACTGGCCCTTCTTGATGTTGACCGGCTTGCCGGCCGAGCACACCTTGCGGATGAAGTCGGTCTGGCGGACCAGGAACGCCGGGGTCTGCAGCACGTCCACCACCGAGGCCACTTCGTCCATCGGGGTGTACTCATGGACGTCGGTCAGCACCGGCACGCCGATCTGCTTCCTGACCTCGGCCAGGACCTTAAGGCCCTCTTCCATGCCCGGGCCACGGAACGCGGTGCCCGAAGTACGGTTGGCCTTGTCGAAGCTGGACTTGAAGATGAAGTTGACGCCGAGCTTGTCGGTGACTTCCTTCAACTTGCCGGCGGTATCGAGCTGCAGCTGCATCGACTCGATCACGCAGGGGCCGGCGATCAGGAACAGGGGCTGGTCCAGCCCGACCTCGAATCCACACAGTTTCATGGCGTTTCCTTGTTGTCCGCAGCACCGGCCGGGCCGGTGCGCTGGGGGTTGAAGCATGCAGGATGGGGGCCGAAGCCCCCATTCACAAGTCAGGCGCGCGCTTCGGAAAGCAGCTTGCCGCCGGCCTTGCGCTCGCGTGCGGCGCGGATGAAACCGATGAACAGCGGATGGCCGTCACGCGGCGTGGACAGGAATTCCGGGTGCGCCTGGCAGGCCAGGAACCACGGGTGCGCGTCGCGCGGCAGTTCGACCACTTCCACCAGGGTGTCGTCCATCGACTTGCCGGCGATCACCAGGCCGGCATCTTCCAGCTGGGTGCGGTAACGGTTGTTGAACTCGTAACGGTGGCGGTGACGCTCGGCGACGACGTCCTTGCCATACAGCTCGCGGGCCAGCGTGCCCGGCTTCAGGCGCTGTTCCTGCAGGCCCAGGCGCATGGTGCCGCCGAGGTCGCTCTTGTCGTCGCGCTTTTCCACGTCACCGGTCGCGGTGCGCCATTCGGTGATCAGGCCGATCACCGGGTTCGGCGACTGGCGGTCGTTCTCGGTGCTGTTGGCACCTTCCAGGCCGACCACGTTGCGCGCGTAGTCGACCACGGCCGCCTGCATGCCGTAGCAGATGCCGAAGTACGGCACCTGCTGCTCGCGGGCGAACTTCGAGGTCAGCACCTTGCCTTCGAAACCACGGTCACCGAAACCACCCGGCACCAGGATGCCGTCGACATCGGCCAGTGCGGCCATGTCGGTGCCTTCCAGGTCCTGTGCTTCCAGCCACTTCAGGTTGACCTTGGTGCGCTGGCGCAGGCCACCGTGCTTGAGGGCTTCGCCGACCGATTTGTAGGCATCCTGGTGATCGACGTACTTGCCAACCACGGCGATGGTCACTTCGTCCAGCGGATGCAGGGTCGCGTCGACCGCGTCTTCCCACATCGACAGGTCGACCGGGCCGGCCTTGTCGGCCAGCTTCAGCTGGTTGACCACGATCTCGTCCAGGCCCTGCGCGTGCAGGCCCGACGGAATGCGGTACAGCACGTCCACGTCCGGCACGCTGATCACCGCGCGCTCGGAGACGTTGGTGAACTGAGCGATCTTGCGGCGCTCCGAATCCGGCACCGCCTGCTCGGAGCGGCACAGCAGCACGTCCGGCTGGATGCCGATCGAGCGCAGCTCCTTCACCGAATGCTGGGTCGGCTTGGTCTTCAGCTCGCCGGCGGCGCCGATGTACGGCACCAGGGTAAGGTGCATGAACAGCGCCTTCTCCGGGCCACGCTCGGTGCGCACCTGGCGGATCGCTTCCAGGAACGGCAGCGACTCGATGTCGCCGACAGTACCGCCGATCTCGACCAGCGCCACGTCGTAACCTTCGGTGGCTTCATCGATGCAGCGGCGGATCTCGTCGGTGATGTGCGGGATGACCTGCACGGTCGCGCCCAGGTAGTCGCCACGGCGCTCCTTGCGGATCACGTTCTCGTAGATGCGGCCGGTGGTGACCGAGTTCTTGCGGCTCAGGCGGGTGCGCACGAAGCGCTCGTAGTGGCCCAGGTCGAGGTCGGTCTCGGCGCCGTCGTCGGTGACGTAGACCTCACCGTGCTGGAACGGGCTCATGGTGCCCGGGTCGACGTTGATGTACGGGTCGAGCTTCATCATCGTGACCTTCAGGCCACGGGCTTCGAGAATGGCGGCCAGTGACGCAGCGGCAATGCCTTTGCCGAGCGAGGACACCACGCCGCCGGTTACGAAAATCAAGGGAGTCATGGCTGCAAGCATCCTGTCTGGAAATGGAAAACGGCAGCACCACGCGCACCCGGAGGGCGGGCATGGAGCTTGAAGGGGGTTTTCCGGTTCGCTGGGGCAGCGAGGGAGGTGCTGGGCCGTGCGGCGGCAGGCGCCGGACGGGGACCACCCTGCGAGGTCGGGGCGGCCGTGCCGGTCAAATCGACCGTCACCTGCGACCCGCATTGCTGGCGACCACGCATGGTCGTGCCAGCCCATTCGCAAAGGGTGGACACGCACTTACTCCCGGAAAGCCATAGTTTACAGATTGATGGCCGCCAACCCAAGGGGCAGTTGCGGCCATCACCCAAAAGAAACGCCCCGCTGGGCGGGGCGTCGGGGGGCGAATCCCTTGCGGCAAGGGCTTCGGAGGGCGGAAGAATTACTTCTTCTTCCGCGCCTCTTCTTCCTCTTCCTGCTGCGGGGCCGGCTGGCCCTGCGCCTTCATTTCGGCATTGGCCTGGGCGCGGCGCTTGGCCTTGGCATCGGCTTCGGCCTGCGCCTTGTCGGCCTGGCCACCCTGCTGCGGGGCCGGCTGGCCGGCGTTCTGCGCCACCACCAGCGGCACTGCAACGGCGGCAGCGGCCAGGATCGCAATGGTCAGCAACTTCTTCATGAGGTCCTCCTCGCGGTATGGCTTGGATGTTTCGACCCAACGGGGGTCGCCGGCATTCAGATTCCAGCGGCTGCCATTTTACCCCCTCTGCGTCGCCGAGACTGAACCGCAGGCGTGCAAAATCCCGTGCCAGACCCCACACTTGCCCGTCGCTCCAAGCTTTCGAAGACAGATGAACGCCCGCTATAACGCCGCCGATATTGAAGTCCTGTCCGGCCTTGACCCGGTCAAGCGCCGTCCCGGCATGTATACCGACACCGCGCGCCCGAACCACCTGGCGCAGGAAGTGATCGACAACTCGGTGGACGAGGCCCTCGCCGGCCACGCCCGCTCGATCGAGATCACCCTGTACAAGGACGGCAGCGTGGAGGTCAGCGATGACGGCCGCGGCATGCCGGTGGACATCCACCCGGAAGAGAAGATCCCGGGTGTCGAGCTGATCCTCACCCGCCTGCATGCGGGCGGCAAGTTCAGCAACAACAACTACACCTTCTCCGGCGGTCTGCACGGCGTCGGCGTCAGCGTGGTCAATGCGCTGTCGACCCTGGTGGAAGTGCACATCAAGCGCGAAGGTGCCGAGCACCGCATCACCTTCCGCAACGGCGACCGCGCCACGCCGCTGGAAGTGGTCGGCAGCGTCGGCAAGAAGAACACCGGCACCCGCGTGCGCTTCTGGCCTGACCCGAAATACTTCGACACGCCGAAATTCGCGGTGCGCGCGCTGAAGCACCTGCTGCGCGCCAAGGCCGTGCTGTGCCCGGGGCTCACGGTCAAGCTGACCGATGAGGCCACCGGTGAAGTCGACACCTGGTACTACGAAGACGGCCTGCGCGATTACCTGAAGCTGGAACTGGGCGAACGCGAATCGCTGCCGGCCGACCTGTTCGTCGGCAACCTGAAGAAGGACACCGAGGTGGTGGACTGGGCCGTGGCCTGGCTGCCGGAAGGCGAGCTGGTGCAGGAAAGCTACGTCAACCTGATTCCCACCGCCCAGCACGGCACCCACGTCAACGGCCTGCGCACCGGCCTGACCGAGGCGCTGCGCGAGTTCTGCGACTTCCGCAACCTGCTGCCGCGTGGCGTCAAGCTGGCCCCGGAAGACGTATGGGACCGCGTGTCGTTCGTGCTGTCGCTGAAGATGACCGACCCCCAGTTCAGCGGCCAGACCAAGGAACGCCTGTCCTCGCGCCAGGCGGCCGGTTTCGTTGAAGGCGCGGCCCACGATGCCTTCAGCCTGCTGTTGAACCAGAACGTGGAGCTGGGCGAAAAGATCGCGCAGATCGCCATCGAGCGCGCCAGCGCACGCCTGAAGACCGAGAAGCTGGTCGTCCGCAAGAAGGTCACCCAGGGCCCGGCCCTGCCCGGCAAGCTGGCCGACTGCATCAGCCAGGACCTGTCGCGTACCGAGCTGTTCCTGGTGGAAGGCGACTCGGCAGGGGGCAGCGCCAAGCAGGCCCGCGACAAGGACTTCCAGGCCATCATGCCGTTGCGCGGCAAGATCCTGAACACCTGGGAAGTCTCATCCAACAGCGTGCTGGCCTCGGAGGAAGTACACAACCTGGCCATCGCCATCGGCTGCGACCCCGGCAAGGACGACATCAGCGGCCTGCGTTACGGCAAGGTCATCATCCTGGCCGACGCGGACTCCGACGGCCTGCACATCGCAACGCTGCTGACCGCACTGTTCCTGAAGCACTTCCCGGCGCTGGTCGATGCCGGCCACGTGTTCGTGGCGATGCCGCCGCTGTTCCGCATCGACGTGGGCAAGCAGGTGTTCTACGCCCTGGACGAGGAAGAAAAGCGCTCGATGCTGGATAAGATCGAACGCGAGAAGATCAAGGGCGCCATCAACGTCACCCGCTTCAAGGGCCTGGGCGAGATGAATCCGCCGCAGCTGCGCGAATCGACCATCCACCCGGATACGCGCCGCCTGGTGCAGCTGACCGTGGACGATCGCGAGCAGACAAGCTCGCTGATGGACATGCTGCTGGCCAAGAAGCGCGCCTCCGACCGCAAGGGCTGGCTGGAGAGCAAGGGCGATCTGGCCTCGCTGGAGGTCTGATCCCGGCACGGGGTCGGATCCCTTTGCCTGGCAAAGGGCTCTGACCCGGTTGCCCGGTAGTGCCGGCCGCTGGCCGGCCACCTCGACTGCCGGCCAGCGGCCGGCACCACCGGCTCATGCGCCCTTGGCATTACGCCGCCATCGGCAAACCCGGCGGAGCCATAATGCGCGTCCACCCGTGTGGACCATCGTATTGGCCAGCCACTCGTTGCTGTTCCCCGCCCTGCCGCTGCACAGCACGCGGTTGGTGCTGAGCCCGATCCGCCGTGACGACGCGACGGCGCTGTTCGCGCTGCAATCCAATCCGGACGTGATGCGCTGGTGGAACCACCCGGCCTGGACACGACCGGCCGAAGCCCGCGAACAGATCGACGACGACCTTGCCGCGCACGCGATCGGCACCCAGTTGAAGCTGGCCCTGCGCGAATCACCCAACGGCCCACTGCTGGGCATCTGCGTCGCATTCGCCATTGATCGTGAGGCCATGCGGGCCGAGATCGGCTATCTGCTGGCGCCCGACCGCCAGGGCCAGGGCTACATGCATGAGGCCCTGCAGCAGATGCTGGGCTATCTGTTCCACACCCTGCACCTGCACCGCATCGAAGCCGAGATCGATCCACGCAACGTACCCTCGGCACATGTGCTTGACCGCCTCGGCTTCCACCGCGAGGGGGTGCTGCGCCAGCGCTGGCGCATCCAGGGCGAGCTTTCGGACTCGGCCGTCTATGGCCTGCTGGCCAACGACGAAGCGGCAGCCACCCTGCCCGTTTGATCCAATCTGGCCGCAAGCCGCTGCAGAACGTGGCCATGCCTTTGGACACATACGGCATGGCACTCCACCGGCCTAGCATCGGAACCCCCTTCCGCTGCCGATCCGGTGCCATGAAGTCCCTGCTGCACACTGCCGCGCTCTGCGTCGGCCTGCTCATCGCCCCCACCAGCGTGCTGGCCGCGCCCGCCGCTGACACCAAGCCCGATTCGAAAGACGACAGGACCGACGCGCCTGCGCTGCCCGCCGATGCGTCGGCGCGCCAGAGCATGCGCCTGGCCGGCCGCACCCTGGACTACACCGCCACCGTCGGCACCCTGCCGGTGCGCGATGAGAAGGGCAAGGTCATCGCCGATGTGGTGTTCACTGCGTACACGATGCCGGGCAAGGACCGGCCGGTGACGTTCGCGCTCAATGGCGGCCCTGGTGCCTCGTCGGTGTACCTCAACATGGGCGCGATCGGGCCCAAGGTGGTCACCTTCGGTTCGGAAGGCGACAGCGCCTCGGCGCCCGCGACCCTGCATGACAACCCGGGCACCTGGCTGGATTTCACCGACCTGGTATTCATCGACCCGGTCGGCACCGGTTTCAGCCGCGCGCGCATCGGCGATGACGAGGCGAAGAAGCAGCTGTACAACCCCGGCGCCGACATCGAGTACCTGTCGCGCTCGATCTACGACTGGCTGCTGCGCAACCAGCGCATGGCGTCACGCAAGTACCTGACCGGCGAGAGCTACGGCGGCTATCGCGGCCCGCGCATCACCCATTTCCTGCAGACCCGGCTGGGCGTGGCGATGAACGGCCTGGTACTGGTCTCGCCGTACCTGAGCCCGACGCTGGAAGACAACGCCGACGTCTCGCCGATGGCATGGATGCAGACGCTGCCGTCGATCGCCGCGGCGCACCTGGAGCGCCAGGGCAGGCTCACCGACGCGGCAATGCGCGAGGTGGTGGAGTACACCCGTGGCGATTACGCCACCGCGTTGATGAAGGGCCGCAGCGATCCGCAGGCCACCGAGGCGATGCTGCGCCGGGTGACCGAGCTGACCGGGCTTGACCCGCAGTTCGTGCGCCGTGCCGGTGGCCGTCTTGAAACCCAGGCCTACCTGCGCGAAGTATTCCGCGACAAGGGCACGCTGGGCAGCCGCTACGACTCCAATGTGACCGCGTTCGATCCATTCCCGAATGACCCGGAGCAGCGCGCCAATGATCCGCTGCTGGACAGCATCATCGCGCCAACCACCACGGCGATGGTCGACTTCGTGACGCGCGTGGTTGGCTGGAAGGTGGATGCACGCTACCAGGCGCTGAACTACGACGTGAATCGTATGTGGGACCGCAACGGCGAGCTGCGCCAGGGTGCGGTGACCCAGCTGCGCCAGGCGGTGGCGATCGATCCGCATCTGCAGGTGCTGATCGTGCATGGCTGGAACGACCTGTCGTGCCCGTTCATGGGCTCGATCCTGACGGTGGACCAGATGCCGGCGATGGGCAGCAACCCGGACCGGGTGCAGGTGCGGAGCTATCCGGGCGGGCACATGTTCTACAGCCGGACGGACAGCCAGGCGGCGTTCCGCAAGGATGTGCAGGCGCTGTTCCAGCGTAATTGAGGGGTTCGGCCGGGCCTGCGGCCCGGCACCCGCTGACTGCCACGGCCACTGCCACTGCAAAAGCGGGCTTCCTGGGGGCTGGCAAGGTGGGGTGGATATGCAGGACACGCCGTAAACCCGTCCCTGAAGTGACCCCCGGGAGTTGGACGTCAGATCCAACCCCGAGGGATACATGAACAGATACGACGCACGTTTCAAACTGCAGGTCGCCAAAGAGGCCTGCAAGACCTCCACATCGGTCAAAGCC